>JAUVJV010000038.1 GCA_030592245.1 Candidatus Eiseniibacteriota bacterium | reverse complement strand
GCAATAATTTCCACGGTCCTGGCTTCGTCCCACCACAGGTTGACAACGGGGTCTCCGATCAGCAGGTAATTAAGATACATCCACAGCGCGTTGGGACTCAAGGGATCGGTCGGGCTGAATGGCTGGCGATAGAATGTGCTCGTCGCACCTATCGTGGGCCGGCCCTCGGAGAAAGTCAGCTCGAAAAAGTAATCCTCCATGGGAAGCCCGGTCCCCGGGAAGGCGAGCGAGCTGTTGCCTATGATGGCGAAGGCGCCCCCATTGGGGTTCTTGGTGAAAGACTTGGCCACGCTTTCAATGCGCGGATCCGAGGATGAGCAATTCATCATGTAGACAAAGCTATAGGCGGTGTCATTGCTCAGCGCCGCGAGCTGGAATCGTTCCATGAACTCGGTCCCGAGATCGAGCCGGAGCTCGTCCCCGTGACCGATATGGCTGATGATATTGCACCCGCTGTCCATGTACGCGATAGCGTTTTCAACATTCTCCTCCACCGAGCCCGGGTAGTCCTCGTAGTTCTGGTAGAGCCTTGCGGCAAGCCAGTTATCCGGGAAGTTCTCGAGGATCACTTCGGACCAGACGGCCCCGTCAAAATGCGTGAAGAGCTGCTGGGCCAGAGAGACCACCGTTCGCTGCCAGACACCGCGGTTTGAACCGCTCATATAGTGCAGGGTCTTATCCACGAAAGTGCGCGCCTCGGCGGCGGATGCGACAAGCGCACGTCCCACCATCACGTCGGAATAGAAGTCGATCCCGTCGTCGACATCGATCTCGTACTCCCCGATCACACCGTTGCCGTTGGCATTCCAGTTGCCGTCGAGATTGGCATAATAGACATCGGTCGGCATCTCAGTCCGGCCTATGTTCTCCTTCATCCGGGGAACCTCAACTATCCGGATGGGCACGATACCGGTGTCCCCACCGAGAACAACATAGACCGTACCCCAGTTCACGTAGGCGTCCTTGATGAAATTCCTGACCCGTTCCGCGCCGTCGATGCCGGGATATCTTTGACGGACCCAGTCCATCGTGCGCACCACGGTCCTGATGCCCAGACGGTTATGCCAATCGGCCAGCCGGTCGAACTCGGACTTGAGGCTGTCCGCGGTAACGATCACGCAGTCGACCGTGCTGCCGTCCCGGGCCGGGCCGTCGCTTATCCAGTCGCCAAGGGCCTCGACCTGCCAGTCACCATATCCTTCCAGGCTCTCACCCAGATAGCCTTCCACCATTTGCCTAACATGCATATCCATGTGGCTGCTGCGGCGAAAGGGACGCGCCCCGGTACCAAGAGCCGGACCGACCTCTACGGTGACCTTGAGTTCCTTAAGAAGGCTGGCGCCGCCGGCAGCAACCTTGACCGGCTGCACTTCAGAGACCAGCACGCTGTATCCCATGATGCTGCCCGACTCTACGGAGAGCAGCCCGCCAGGCGAATCACTTCCCAGGTCGATCATCCCGTCGCGAGCGATCCTGCCGGGCCGGAACTCCCCCTGTACGGCCTCCCATTCCTCGGACACAATTTCGTAGCCGAGCAGGCGATGCCCGGGAGGCAAAAGCCTGATCTCCCGGTTACTGCCCAGACTGGTCTCCGGATACCTGCTCTCAGAGACACCGAGGAAGTGAAAGGCATCGACCTTTTCTATTTCCATCTGACCGGAGTTCCAGCCGTACTCGAGGTCAATCGTATACGCCGCGACCGCGGCAGGTACCACGCAGGTCACAATCAACATTGAAATGAATCCACTCCACCCCAGACTCGTCCTCATAAGGCGTCTCCTCATTCCGCGAACCTGCCGGCCATCTTCAAGTTGAATGTCAGACCGAGACCGAAATCAAAACCGCTGTCAGACTGCCCTTCCATATGATCAACATTGTCCATCGAGGAATAGACCACGCTGCCCCTCAGGATCCAGGCAAACGTCGGTCTCCAGGACAGTCCGAGACCAAGCCTATGTTCAGTCTCGACAATGCCCGAGGGGAACTTGACCCGCGGGCTCTCCGGCAACTGCTCGTCCGTGACCCTGCCCTCCCCCTGCCGCCGGTGGGAGTAATCGAGCCTCCAGTAAACCGGATCCGGCAGGGCCAGCGAGGCCCAGAGGCCCAGCCTGTCACCGTCCGGCCCGGCGGGATAACCCATTATGTGGCCTTCCTGTACGAACCGGTTCCAGATGACATGATGATTGTAGGTCCCCCCGCGGATCTGGTAGTAGGAACCTCCCAGCATAGAGCGGTCCGTCGCAAGAGGGTTGACGCCGGCAATCCCGAGACCCGCAGCGAACTTGTGGGGCTCGTGTCCGAAATCGTACTGGAAGTCATCTATCATCAGTTCGCCTCTGATTTCCACTCTACTCGGTAAGAGGACGGTAAAATCCCCTGCAATTAAGATATTGTCCCCGCAGCTCGAGTTCCACTGTTCGGCATAGAAAACCCCCACGGGATTCAGATAAATCGGCTCAAACTCGCGCAAATAGCCACCGTAAATGATCGCTTCCGAGAGCGAGAAAGTAAGTACCCGGTTGGCAATGATGTCGAGCCGGTGCGCCGAAACATATCGCCTCAGGAGATTGTCATCACACGGTGCGCCTTCGGGATCGCGGCGAAGCCGTGTATGGAATGATGAGAACCGGAACCTCCCCGTCCCGAAGGCAAGCTTCAGCATGTCATAGCTCGGGGCCGATCCTGAGAAGAGCAGCCCCCGCTTGCGCGCTGCCCCCCAGGCGATCTCGTCGCGGCCGAAAAAGATAGAGAACCACTCTTTGCGAAAACCGATGCCGCCGTGCTCCATGCTCGCCCTTCCCCGCTCCTTCCAGACCCTGGTGTAGACCTTGTGACCATCCGGGTCGTTCAGGGTGACCCTCACCGATGACCAGAGCGAAAGGCCCCAGGGAGCATACATTGAGAAACGCGTGAAGCCGTCCGCCGTGGTTTTGCGCTCGCTCACGGCGCGTGAGTTGAGTACCGTGTCCCAGGTCCATCCCGTCCCGGTTGCATCCAGGAGCCCGATCTCTCCAGCAAGATCTCTCTTGAGCATTCCATGAAGCCAGCGGCTCCGGGCATCGGGCAGGCTGTCGGCGTCGATACATTCCTCCAGCCATTTTGCCAGGTCCATTCTGACATATGGCCGGTCGGTCACGAAGAAAGGGCAGCCCGGATTCCTCAGGCGCAGCTCGTAGAGGTATGGGTAAACGTAGCTGTCGCCGAGCTCGGTCGGAGCAGCGGACACGGCTGGAACGAGAATGTCCAGTGGAACGAATACGCCCAGCGGAACGAATACGCCCAGTGGAACGAAAACGCCCAGCAGAATGCCAAGTACAGCTATGGCGATGAGGCAGCAACGCATGCCGATACCTCCCTTGCACCTGATTTAAGGACGGCGCGGGCGCACTCCTTCAGGGTAGAACCCGTGGTCACGACATCATCGATGAGCAGCACCTCCCTGCCTGCCAGCCGGTCTGCCCGGCGGACGCCGAAAGAGCCTGCGACGTTTTCCATCCGTTCCTCTCGCTCAAGCGCTGTCTGCGAGCTGGTGCTCCTGGACTTGACCAGGAGATCGCTTTCGAGCTTTAGCCCCCTGGCCCGGGCAATGCGCACCGCAAGCAGCTCGCTCTGGTTGTAGCCCCGCTCCCTCCTTCTCGAAGGGTGTATGGGCACGGGGACCACGACAGTGTCTTTTGAAACTGCGCCGGCCAAGGCCGAGTTCATAAGGGGGGCCAGTATCCCCGCGAGCCCGGGTTTGTCTCCGTACTTGAGATCGGTGATCAGTCTCGAGACGATGGAATCATAGTCCAGTGCATAGCTGATGCGGAACGCGAGAGGCCCGCCGGCATCACTTCCGGATCCGCCAACCTCAACAGTCCTTATGCGCGGCCGGACCGAGCGAGAGACCCGCACACGGCACCTGGCGCAGAGCCAGCGTTCTTCGGATCCCATCACGGTCTCGCATCCCAGGCACAGCGGCGGCACCATCAGAGACAGTAAAGTCCGCCCCACATCAGCAAGACACCGGGGCGCATCGGCGGGTCTGCGTCCCGCCCTAACCGCGCACCGGCCCGCATCAACCACACTGTGTGCAGCCTGTTTAAGCATGTGAGGCAGAAGCATCCTTTTGTCTCACTCTCAGGAGCAACAGCAGCCCCGCCACGATCATGATGATGCTCGCGATCTGGTTGAAGGTCAGGCTTCCACCCAGGACGCCGACGCGCATGTGCTCCTCATAATGCCTGAGGTTGTCGATCACGAAGCGCCAGCCGCCGTAAAGGACGAGGAGCGATCCGAACACCGTCCCGGGCCGGTAGCTCCTGTGAAGCATTCGTCTGAGAATAATAAAGATGATGAAATTGGCGATCGCCGAATAGACCTGGGTCGGGTGTATGGTAGTGCCCGCCATCACCGAGCCGGCCTGAGAATCCGGCGGAAACTCGCAGGCCCACGGAAGGTCTGAAGCCTTGCCGAAGCAGCAGCCGTTCAGGAAGCAACCCACCCTGGCGAGAGCGATTCCGAGCGCGAGCTGAGGCGCGAGCAGGTCGGTCACCCTTAAGACCGGCATCTTCTTCCTCATCAGATAACCTATCCCGAGAACGATCCCGGCGATCAGCCCCCCGTAGAAGACCAGGCCGCCTTCCCAGACCCTGAAAATACCCAGCCTGTCGCTCTCATACTCGCTAAAGTGCGTCAGAACATAGAGAAGCCGCGATCCGACCACGGATGAAATGAGAATGATGATGCCGAGGTCGATGATTCTGGTCTCATCGATGTCATGCTTGCGCGCCGCCCTTGCCGAAAGCTCGATCCCCAGCCAGAAGGCAATTGCAAGCATGACTCCATAGGTGTGCACGCTCAGTGGTCCCAGTTCAAACAAGGTCCTGTACATCGACTAGTACTCCTTCCTGGAGGCGGAAGAGCCTAAGACAATACCCATGCCGCCCCAGAATACTATCATCTGCGAACCGCCATAGCTGACAAAAGGCAGAGGCAGACCCGTCACCGGGGTTATCCCGAGCGTCATCCCCACGTTTATGAAGGTCTGTATCAGTATCAGGCTGGCGAAGCCGAAACAGAAATACATGGCGAAGCGGCTCCGCACCGTGCCCGCGATCCTGTAGATTCTATACACAATGAACAGCAGAAGCAACAACACCCCTGCGCCTCCCACAAAACCCAGCTCTTCACCCATGAGCGAGAAGATGAAGTCGGTGTGCTGGGCCGGCACGAGACCCAGGGCTTTCTGGGTGCCCTCCAGCGGGCCCTTGCCTGAGAATCCACCTGATCCTATGGCGATCTTGGATTGGATTATCTGAAATCCCGCGGTGAACTTGTAATTGTCCGGATTCAGGAAAGCGAGCACGCGCGCCTGTTGATACGGGGCGAGGCCGTTCCAGAGCCGCGGGGCGAGAGAGTACACCAGGAAGTTGACCCCGAAGACCAGGGCGATCAGGGATGTCTTGAATCTGCCGAACACGACGATAGTGACCAGGAGGGCCACGAAGACCACCCAGGCGACCACCTCCCAAGCGCAGATCAGGGCGATGAGCGGGCTCAGGAGCAGGAGCATGAGGAGCGAGTCCAGCCCGGCGGCATAGAGCAGGGGGAAGGCCAGGAAGCCCACTACCACCGCCGTACCCAGGTCCGGCTCATTAAGAATGAGGGCGGCCGGAATCGCAGCTATCGCGAAGACCCCCAGCACGCTCTTCAACGAGTCCCCGATTGCCCCTCTGTCGGAGAGATAGCGTGACAGCATGAGAATCACTGCTATCTTGGCGACCTCTGAGGGCTGGAACCTGAAAAGCCCAAGGTCGAACCATCTCCTGGTTCCTTGAGGCCCCCGCCCGGCGGCCAGCACCACAATCAACATCAGTATGGCAGCGGCATAAAGGAGAGGCGCGAAGGCCGAAAGGGTCTTGATGCGCACTCTCATCATCACCGACGCCACGGCGATCCCCAGGACGCACCAGATCACCTGCCTCAAGGCCAGCGACCAGCCGAAATCGGCGCTGGAGCTGCTGTAGATGGCGAAGATGCCAAGGCCGGCCAGTGCAAGGAGCGCAGCCAGCAGCCATTTTTGCTGCATCATCGTATGACCGCTACCTCCTCGAGGGTCCCCTCTCCGAAATAGTAGGAGAGCATCTCGCCAGCCAGGGGTGCGGCCACGGCTCCACCATGACCCGCGTTCTCAAGAAGCACAAAGAGAGCGATCTCCGGATCATCGCAGGGCGCGAAGCAGATGAATGACGCGTGATCGTCACCGTGCGGATTCTGGGTCGACCCCGTCTTTCCGGCCGCCTCGATCACCGGCTGCCTGGCGGAGCGCCCCGTACCGTGGTCGCCCTGGACCACATCGCGCATCGCTTCTCTCAAGATCCCGATCGTGGACCGGGACATGGTAAGCTCGACCGCACTTCCCTCGAAGTGGTGTGTCCTGCCGTCATGCTCAGCCATCCTGGCGCAGCGGGGCTCGTGGTAGGTGCCCCAGTTGGCAAGACCGGAGACAAAGCAGAGCAGTTCAAGAGGCGTTATCAGCAGCTCGCCCTGGCCGATGGAAAGGTTGAGCATCACTCCCCGGGTCCACTTGCGTTTTCCGTAGACTCCATCTAAGTACTCCGCACTGGGAATAAGTCCGGCTATCTCTCCGGGAAGGTCTATGCCTGTCCTCTCACCCAGATACCATTCATTGGATAATGCGCTGAGGTTATCCAGCCCCAGCCTCTCGGCAAGCTGGTAAAAGTAAATATCGCAGGAGACCTCGATAGCCTCGACGAGGCCGACGGTGCCGTGGCCGGTCTTCTTCCAGCACCCGAAGTCCCGGTTGCCGAACCTGTATGACCCCGTGCACGCCTTGAACCTGGTCCGCCTGGTTACCAGCCCCCGCTCGAGCGCGGCTCCGGCCGTAACCAGCTTGTACACCGACCCGGGAGGATACCTGCTCTGGATAGCCCGGTTAATGAGCGGCTTGCCCTCGCTTCCCAAGATGTCGTTCCAGTCGGAGACGGAGATTCCCGTGGCGAAGAGATTGGGATCGAATGTGGGACCGCTTACCATGGCGAGCACTCCGCCCGTGCGCACGTCCAGCGCAAGGATGCATCCCCTGCGGTTCTTCAAGAGGCTGTGGGCCAAGAGCTGCAGTCCGTCGTCGGCATTGAGGACGAGCCGCATGCCGGGCCGGGGGTTGTCGGCAGGCAGGTAGGTCACCTCGATGGGGCGCGTACCCTGGCCGGGACTGAACTGGACATATCGCATGCCGTCGACGCCCCTGAGGTACTCCTCGTAGTATCTCTCCACGCCGGCCTTCCCGATGAAGTCGCCGGGGTGGTAGTCCCCCGATTCGGAGACGATCTCATTCTGGGTCACCTCTCCCACGTATCCAATCATGTGATTGAAGTGGGGTCCCCGGGGATAGCTCCTCACCGGCTCTGAGACCACCAACACGTCGGGCAGGTCCACGTAGAGTTCTTCGATCAGGCTCAGGGTCGCAAAGTCCGCGTCGCGTATTATCGCGGTCGGACGATATGAAAGCGCAGTATGCTTGAGTCTCGAGCGGATGAAGTCCTCATCCACTTCGAGGATACCTCCCAGGATTCGTATTTCCTCATCGTTCGCAAGCAGCGAGCGTGGCACGGCGCAGATCGAAAAGGACTGTCTCGAGCCCGCGATGACAAAACCGTTCCGGTCGATGATCTCCCCACGAGGAGCCTTTATCGATGCCTGCACAACATAGTTGTTCTCGGCAAGCCGGCGGTACCGGGAATACTCCACTACCTGGAGTCTGAACAGGGCCGCAAGCAGGATGCCGATCAGGCCTGCTGCGATGATCACGGGCACTTTGGTGGATGCGATCATCGCAGGATGTCTCTTACGGTTGCCATGTTACTTGATGAGCCTTAAGCCCACTATCCTTTCCATGAACACCACCAGCAAGATTCCGACAGCAGCCGTATAGAGCGCGCTGCCCAAGGAGAATCTCACCAGGACCATCCCCAGCTGTCCGGGGCAGGATATGCCGAAGTTGATGACATCGAAGATCAGGACGCCAAGAATGAGAATCAGGAACTGGACAAGATAGCTCTCATACATGATCTTGGTGCCGTACTTGCCCACCAGGTAGCCCACCACCGTGGCCGCCAGCGGCGCCGATACCATCGACGTTGAGAGTATGGCCAGCTGCGAAAGCCCTATTAAGAAACCGAACAGCATCCCGACCACCGGACCGAGCGCGAGGGCCACGATGACGAGCACTATCAGCACGGGATCCGGCCCGATCCCGGCCACCTCGATTCTACTGAACAGTGTAACCTGAAGCAGGAGCGTAATCAGGATAAGCAGCCACAGGGAAAACTTACGCATCAGGATCTACCTCTGCTCATCGCGCCCCTCGATGATTGCCCTGTAATCGGGGGGGCGCTCCATCATGACGAAAACTTCTTCGAGCCTGCCGAAATCCACAAAAGGTTTTACGCGAAGTGATTGGGAGAAACTCTCGGGCCTGTCCTGAATTGCAACCACCTCGCCGATCAGGATCCCCTTGGGCGTAACCGAGCCCAGGCCCGATGAGATGACCGTGTCCCCGGGAGCGATCTCCGCATTGGGCGATACCCATTCCATTACCAGCTTGCCGGCATTGTCCCTTCCCAGGATCCCGCTGGCCCTGGTTCTTAAGGTCAATGCACTCACCCTGTAACCCGGGTCCACAATCCTTTTGACAAGTGATGCATTCTTCCTGACCTTGACGACGCGGCCCACCAGTCCAGCCGGGGAGATAACCGTCATGTTCTTCTCGAACCCGGAATCGCTACCCCCATCCAGCACGATTCCGCCACCAAGCCGGGTCTCGATCTCCAGGACCACGGTGGAGACCCTGAGGGTGCCACGGTGGGCCTCGCGGAAATTAAGTAGGTCGCGGAACCGGTCTATCTCGTGAACCTGCTCGCGCAGCCGCGCCTTCTCTTCGGACATGGCCATCAGGTTCGACCGGAGAAGACGGTTTTCGGTCTGGAGTGAGGATAGGGCCATCACGCGTGATGAGAGTTTTAAGAGCGGAGAAAACGGCCGAGAGAGAATACCCACAACCGAGATGTCACTGCGGACCCTGTCGAGAGTGATGATCCCGGTGGAGATCAACACCAGGACTATCAAGACCGCAATGTCCCGCTGAAGAGGAGGTTGCCACCCATGCCTCATCTACTACCATATCCTTCGGGACTTCATCAGGATCTTCTCATACTTTTCGGGCTCTTCCAGCGCCCTGTAGGCACCAAGCACGACAGACTTGAGAGGATCCTCGACCACGTAAATGGGAAGGCCGGTGGCGCTTCTCAGGATCTGGTCCAGACCCTTCAAGAGCGAGCCCCCACCCGTCATGAGTATGCCCTTGTCGACAATGTCCGCGGCCAACTCCGGCGGGGTTTTCTCCAGCGAAAGGTTAAGCGCTTTGATGATCTCGTTGATGGGTTCCTGCAGCGCATCGATCACCCGCTTCTTTGACACCATCGCCACCTGGGGAACGCCCTTGACCAGGTCACGGCCCCGGACTTCAATCTCCTCATCGGGCCCCGTATCCAGGGCACCCGTGATGAACTTTATTCTCTCCGCCGTCTGCTCTCCGATAAGGGTACCGTATTCCGCCTTGATGTGCTGCGTGATGACCTCGTCCATCTCGTCGCCGCCGATCCTTATCGAGGCAACTCCAACGATGCCATTGAGGGCGATGACGCCGATCTCGGTCGTGCCGCCCCCGATATCGATCACCATGTTCCCGGTGGGTTTGTCGATGGGGAGCCCAACCCCTATCGCGGCGGCGATGGGCTCGGCAATAAGGAAGACCTCCCTCGCGCCGGCGTGCTCCGCGGAATCGCGGACCGCCCTCTTCTCCACCTCGGTGATTCCCGACGGGACGGAGATGATCACGCGCGGCCTTACCAACTTCGAGAGGAATCTGTCGCCCTGCACCCTGGATATGTATTCCCGGAGCATGAGCTCGGTCACTTCGAAGTCGGCGATAACACCGTCCTTCATGGGCCTGATCGCACTGATCTCAGCCGGCGTGCGGCCCAGCATCTCCTTGGCCTCCCGGCCCACCGCGAGGATCTTGTTGGTGTCCCTTTCCACGGCCACCACCGAGGGCTCATCGAGCACGATGCCCTTTCCCTTGACGCAGACCAGGGTATTGGCGGTGCCAAGGTCGATGGCTATGTCATTGGTGAATAGAGCTGTCAAACCTGCGAAGGACATCGACTCCCCCTAGAGATATCCACCTTCCTTCATGCTCACATAGTTGTTGTCGCCGACGATAATGTGATCGACCACGTCTATTCCCAGGATTCTCCCGCACTTCTCGAATCGCTTGGTAATCAGAATGTCCTCACG
>JAUVJV010000354.1 GCA_030592245.1 Candidatus Eiseniibacteriota bacterium | reverse complement strand
GGCAATCAGGGCCTGCTCCAGGATGTCGCCCGGCTCGGCGCCTTCGGCGAGCGCCTTCTCCGCCAGTCCCTTTGCCTCGCCCAGTCTGCCGGCGATCACGGTGTCCTTAAGCTGTGCGATGATCTCCATAAAGCCCTCCCTAATCAGGTCTCCAGAAATTGAAGCATATGAGTTTCTCTTCGGTCATCTCCCGAATCGCGTACTTGAGTCCTTCCCTTCCGATGCCGCTGTCCTTGACTCCACCATAAGGCATCTGATCGACCCGGTACGTGGGGAAATCATTCACTATTACGCCGCCCACGTCAAGCGTTTCGATGGCCCGAAAGGCCTCCTCAAGCGAGTCGGTAAAGATCCCCGCCTGGAGACCGTAGCGCGTCGCGTTGATCGAATCCAGGGCTTCCCCGAGGGTATCGTATGGGTTGATGGAAAGGACAGGGCCGAAGGCTTCCTCCTGCCAGAGCTTCGCATCCTGCGGTACACCGGTCAGCACGGTGGGCTCAAAAAGTGTGCCCTTCCTTGCTCCTCCCGCCCTGACCTCGGCGCCCGCCTGGCTTGCCTCGGCGATCCAGGCCTCGACCCTCTCCGCCTCCTTCTCGGTTATCATGGGACCCATGCCGGTGGAAGGATCGAGCTGGTCGCCGGTCTTTACCTCTCCGGTAAGCGCCGTGACGCGCTCCACCACTTCATCGAATACGTCCCGGTGGGCCACCACCCTCTGGACCGAGATGCAGACCTGGCCGGCGAGGGCGTAAGCTCCAAGAGCGATTCGCCTGCAGGCGAAGCCCAAGTCGGCGGACTCGGTAATGATGACCCCGGAGTTCGATCCCAGTTCCATGCCGATCTTCTTATACCCCGCTTCGCGCGCGATCTGCTTGCCCACTTCGACACTGCCCGTGAAGGTCACCATCCGGGGTCTCTCGTCGCGCACCAGCTTAAGACCCACCGAACCTCCGGGTCCGGGAAGCACGCTGACCCCCTCAGGGGGAAAGCCGGCCTCGAGAATAATCTTGCCCAGCAGGACATCGCAGAGCGGAGTGACGCTCGCGGGTTTCAGGATGAAGGGATTGCCCGCGGCCATCGCAGGCGCAATTTTGTGTGCGGCAAGGTTGAGCGGGAAGTTGTACGGCGTTATCGCCAGGATAGTACCCAGCGGGACCTTAAGGCTGTAGCCCTGTCTCGAATGTCCGCCTGAGGCCGCGTCAAAGGGCACGATCTCGCCGGCAAGCCGCATCGCCTCATCCCCTGCAAAGGCGAAAGTACTAGCGGCGCGCGCTATCTCTCCCCGGGCCTCCTTCAACGTCTTTCCCACCTCTGCGGCGAGAAGGCGGCTCAGCTCTTCCCTGGCGTCGAGCAGCCCCCGAGAGACCGCCCTTAAGATCCTTGCGCGTTCGCTCCGGGGAAGGGCCCGTACCGTGCCTCTTGCGGCCTCAGCGGCTGCGAGGGCCTCTTCGACATGGTGAGGCTCGGCCGATGCCACGCGGTCGATTACCGAGGAATCAAACGGGTTCAGGACCTCGAAGGAGGAGCCGCTTTCCTGTTCCTTGCCACCGACGATGAGTTTGTACATCCTCTTTTAAGATCCTTCCGGCTCTGGTGGCGGGAGAGCGGCGCTAAAAGCGCATACCGGCCGAGATCCTGTGCGTATTATCAAGGGCATCGTCTCTCCAGAAGGCATAGTCCAGGTCGAACTGCCCGGCGCTCAGTCCGATGCCCGCGGTCGGTTCCTGGCGGTCCATGCCGAGTGCCAGGCGCAGCATCTCCTTGTACTCGTAGAGAAGCCCAAGCCTGATATCACCGCTAACGCTGGAGAAGTTAAAGTCGGCCTCGTAGTCCTCCAGACCTTCGAATTTCAAGTCGGTGTCGAATGCGAAGATCAGGTCCCCCGATATGGCGGCGACCGGCAGTGTATAGGAAGTACCGACCTTGAGCGTCGGGTAGATCGTCTCCTTGGTGCTCACCTTGTATTTACCATCCGGCGACTCGTCCAGGTAATACCACCCATCCCAGTAAAGCGGCGTGGTGGTGAAATCTTGTAGGTTAGCCCCGAGCCTCCAGTTCTCCATCAGGTCATATAGTAAGGCCGCGTCCAGTCCGAAACCGAGGGCCGAGATGTCGGCTATGCCCTTCCAGATGATCTTGGCATTGAGTCCGAGGGAAAGGCGGGGGCCAAGGTTCCTGGCATAGGAGAGGTAGCCTGCGATCTCATTGTCGCTTTCCCAGCTCACCCTGTCAGGATTCCAGAGCCTTCTCTCGCCCGGGTCCCACTTGCCATTTGGGATTCCTGTAACAGGATCGGGCTCATCGATGAAGTCCACTCCCGGAGTATCCAGATGAGAGGTAAAAGCTATGTCGCTCACTCTCAGCCACACGATGCTCAGGCCCCCCGTGCTTTCCTTGCCGGGTTCATCAGAGAGCCTGCTCGCGAAGCTGATGGTGGTGTAGTCAACCATGCCGCCGAAACGCTGTGAGTGCATAAACAACAGCTCCTGCTGCTCGATCATGGTAAGGCCCGCCGGGTTCCAGTAGACCGCGCTCGCGTCATCGGCCACCGAGACAAACGCTCCACCCATCCCTAGTGCCTTTGCGCCAAAGCCAGTTGCCAGGAACTCGCCGGCAAGTTTGGTAGCCTGGGCGCCGGATACCAGCACCAGGCAAACACAAGCCGTAAGCCATACTGACTTCATGCCTCTTGCCACTATGCTCCCCCCTTTTCCCCGGTCACGCACGAGATCCGGTGCGTGACCCGTTTCCCGTTCAGGACTTCGAAATCACACATACCCTGAGAAGATACAACTGTATCGAACCACAAGAAAGCAGGTTATCATGAAACGCCTTCAAGGTGAAAGCATCTCCCATCTCACCCCTCGCGTCATCCCTCAGTCTCATGATTTCCCTCTTACCGATAATATAACTCATCGGCTGTGCAGGTTCCACTGCATATCTTAGCACCTCTTTCTCGATGAAATCCCGAGGCGCTCCAGTTTCGTCTATCATGAAGTCGATAGCTTCAGCAAGCGAATACTCGCCGATCTGCAGCTTCACATCCACTATCACCCGTGCGGCGCGGAAGATCACCCCCTCCAGGACGCGTCTCATCTGTGCGGGACCGCCGTAACCCTCCTCGGCCATCAGCTCCTCACAATAGAGCGCCCAACCTTCTATCATGAAGGTGTTCGCCTGAAGCCGCCGGATATAGGACAGGCTGCGGTTCGCGGTGGTGATCTGGAGATGATGTCCCGGATAGGTCTCATGAATCACGGGCCCGGCCAGCCTCCCCCGGGTGAAATCCCAGTGGTACTTGATCTTCGCATCCAGGTCCAGCACGGCGGGAAGCGGAATGTAGAAGCGCCCCACCTGGTCATCATCCAGGGGGCCGGGTGGGTGATACGCGT
>JAUVJV010000138.1 GCA_030592245.1 Candidatus Eiseniibacteriota bacterium | reverse complement strand
GCCGCAGCCAACCTTGGAAATGACGCGGATACCACCGCAGCCGTCTATGGTGAGCTGGCCGGCGCCTTCTATGGGGAGAAAGCAATACCTGAGGCGTGGAGCATCAAGCTGGCCAATAAAGACGTCTTAGAGGACTTCTCAGAGCGTCTGCTCAAGCTCTCGGAGACGATTTAGATCCATATCAGCCTCCATCCGTCAAAGGCTGTAATTTGCTCGTTTGTAGTCCAGGTTAACATAACTATTATTATGCGCAGTATAGATGAGAGAATGGAAGGGGTGAGAGATGAATCATCTAATCGCCTAAGAATAAACATGATATGCAGACCCGTCGCAATCACACTCGATTCGAAGAGAATCGCAGGAGGAGTTATCGGCTGATTCCCCAGTAGGATCGGAGAAGCACCTTCAGAGGATTGATCCCAGGCCTAGAAGGTGGCCCACATCTCAGCGTCGAAATCCGGGGCCGGGATCGTGAAACTCAAAACCTCGTGAACCGGGCGGTGCTCGATGATCTTGCCGTCAGCGAGGAGCGCGATCCTGAACAATACCGTATCTCCCGCCTTCGCCGAGAACAGTTCGAAGGGTATGGCCACCTCGATGATCTCCAGGGCCTTCGCTGTGATCCTCGGGGCTATCTCCTCCGGTTCCACCTCCAGGCTTTCACAGCCCGGGCTACAGGGCTCAGAGGCCCTCAGTGAGACCATATAGTGCTTGGGGTCTTCAAACTCTATGAAGAAGGTCAGATCTGGAAACTCTGGGGCCTGGGGCGACACGCTGGTATCGAGCCTCAGGTAGAGGGTCGCGTGGTCAAAGCCGAAATAGACTGCGTCGAGGATACTGCTACCGAAGATCGTGCGCGAGCTGTCCCTGTAGCTCTCGTAGAGGCCTGCGAGCTTCCATTCATAGAATGTGGTTATCCGGCCGTCGAGAACAGGCTTGATGATCGCCACCGGCTCGAAGGTGACGGCGACCCCCCTCCTGCCGGCCATTATCGGATTGAGCACGTCATGGGGCACGTGGGCTCCAAGCAGCTCGTAAACATATCTCATGTGGGCCCTGAAGAGAGCATCGAACTCGGTATCTTCCCGTCTCAGCCCTTCCCCTCCATACCACCAGAACCAATCGCTGCCCTGGGCGGCGTGGATGCTGCGCCACGCCTTCTCGCGGTCGCCCCCTGCGATCTGCTTGCCTCCCTCCTTGAGCGCGGCCCTCGCCGCGGACAGGAGATCCCAGGCCTTGTTGTCCTCCCCATGACCGATCCAGGTGCCGAAGTTGCGGCTTATCCAGGAGCCCGGATGGAGTCCCTCAAGCTCCGGCATCCGGTCGGACTCATCGAGCAAATCCGAGAGCAGCACGGTCTCGATTCCGGGATCCTCCGAGAGCTCGCCGTAAAGCTGGCTCAGGAACTCCTCGCCCCCTCGGTCATAGAACTCCCAGCAGTTCTCGCCGTCCAGCGCCACCAACACGACGCTCCCGGCGCTGTCGGGCCCGAGGCTTTCGGCAATCCTGTGCAGCCGGTCCATGAAGTCGGAGACCGCATCGCGCGCGGGCATATCCGTGTAGCCGAAGCTTATCAGGTCGGACAGATTCCTGTCTCTGAAGAACATGACCACCTCTCCCCCACCGGAGCGCATCCGGTGCGGCCTGTAGAGGATCTCGGGACTCTTCACCTCTCCGGTCAAGGGATGCCTCAAGGGGCGGCCAAGAGTCGCGGCAAGAATGGACTCATCAGTGGCCATCCAGCGAATGCCGCACTGGCTTGCCAGCTCAACCGTCTCCTCGCTTACACCGCCCTCCGGAGGCCACATACCCGCGGGCGGTCTTCCGAAGACCCTCTCGTAGAGGGCCCGTCCTGAGACGATCTGCTCGAGAGCGTCTCGGCGCATCCTGACCCTGCTGGCGGGAAGATCTATGCCCGGAAGCGCCACCGAGGCGACACTGGAGTCGCATAGCAGCGGGACTATCGGATGGAAATACGGTGAAGTCGAGATCTCTATCTGTCCGGCATCCGCAAGCTCCCGGTGTTTATCCAGCACCCGGCTCATTATCTCGAGCTGCTTGCCGATCACCTGCTGCTTCATCTCCTCGGTAAACTGGCGCCCCTTTGCAAGGACTTCCTTGATAACCGGATCCTGAGCCGATATCGGCCCTATCCAGGCCAGGTTCGACCAAACCTGAAGGTCCAGGAAGTCCTGCGTCCGGAAACGCTTGACCGCCGCGTCAACCTGGTAGTCCGAGTCCAGGTGCCTGCACTTCTCTAAGAGGGACCTGTAGCGCGGGTAGGGTTCGATCATGGTGGGTCTGTTGCCCAGGAAGAAGTGGCGCAGCACCGAGACCTTCTCATCATCCTCCAGGTCGGCCGCCGGCTTGCGCGAGAGCTCCAGATGGAGCTCCTTCACCTCTCCGCCGGCGTATTCGAGGATCTGCTCGATCAGGCACGGCACAAGATTGAAGTTGGCCTTGATGGCCGGAAACCTCTCAAGGCGCGCCACCATATCATAGTAATCTTTTGCAGTATGGAGTCTGACCCAGGGAAGTGAGTATGCACCGGTGCGGGGATTCCGGTAGTACGGCTGATGCATATGCCAGAGGAATGCAACCCTGAGCGGCGGGGGCTTCATCAGGTAGTCTCTAGCTTAGCCTGCATCTCCAGAATACGGATTCTCGCAATCGAAGCCTGGCTGGCATCGGGATAGAGATCCAGCAACTCACCGTAGGCGCTCTCGGCCATCTGAAGGTTCTCGGACAGCTCGTAGCACCGGGCCGCACCGAGAAGAGCGTCCGGAGCAAGGGGGCTTTCCGGATGCTCCTGCTGAACCTTGCGATAGTTCTGGGCAGCGTCATCATACCTGGTCAATTGCTCCAGGCACTGGGCAATACCTATCTCAGACGAGATGGTGAATTGCTCCCTGCGCTTGCCAAGATTGAGATACTTCTCGAACATCACCAGGGCCGAATCAAAACGGCTGGTGGAGAACTGGGCATTAGCCATAAAGAAGGTCGCGTCGGAATGGCTCTGGGTCCCCCTGTATCTTTCCGCGATATTGGTATAACTCTGAATGGCGCTGCCGACATTGCCCGACCTCATATCAAGGTTGGCCCGCCACAGCCAGGTCTGGGCCTCGAGCTCGGCCTTGTTGCGCTCGTGACTCGCAGTTCCCCAGATAGCCACGGCGATCACTGCCACTATTATACCGCCCACGAACTTCTTCCAGTGCTCCTTGACGAACTGACCTGATCCGATAACGAACTCGGCTACTTCGTCCTCTTTTAGTTCCTTCTTGGTAAGCTTACGGCGTCTTTTTGCCACAGTTTTCCCCTCCGTCGGGAGTAAAGTAGCAGAACCCCCGGGGGAAGGCAAGCCCTTTTTGCCGGGCCGAAAAGAGCTTGACACGAAGGGGCGTGCGCTTATACTGCACATCGGTCGGATGAAGCCCTGCCCGGTAGACCCGGCCGTGAGGATCGTCCATGAAGGAGCCAGGAGTTTCTCCCGCGCTTCCCCCCTACCCCACGTCTGGCTATTCTATGCCCGGCTATCGGATCCACTCCAGGATCAAGACCGCAGCCGTCCTGCTCACCGTCCTTCTAATATGTGTCGAGATCTTCTCTGCACAGAAGATATCCGAGCAATCATACAGTGGGGTCCTCTTTAGCAGGCTTTCCATTGCCCGGGTTACGAAAGGCTCTCCCGGGCAGCTGGCCGGCCTTCGCAAGGGCGACCGGGTCGTCAGCCTGAATGGCAAAGAGTGCGGAACGATAAAGGGCTTCTCAGATTGCATGGCCAGAATGCGTCCCGGAGATACGGTAGACTACGGCCTGATGCGGGGCGGGGTGGAGTTGACTATCCCGGTCACGCTCTCCACCCTTCCGGTCTCGGAGATCCTCCGGAAGGTCTCGCTGCTGGTGGTCGGGCTCAGCTTCGTTGCGATCGGCCTGCTTGTCTATTTCAGGAGGGCCGACAGGGTCGCCCTGATCTTCTACCTGCTCTGCCTCGCTTTCGGGTTCATGCTCACCGGAGTTGTCACGATGGCCGTGGGACCTTTTGCTTGGGTACAGCGGTTTGTCATAAATGACCTGCTTGTGCTTTCGCTTCCGGTTCTTCTGTTTCATTTCTTTCTGTTGTTCCCGGACAGGAGACTCGTGCTCGGCGCTCATCGGTGGCTCGAATATGCGATCTATGCGCCGGCTACGGTGCTTTTCCTGATCTCGGTCTATTTCAATATCATGGACGCCTGGTTGGGACGGGCCTACGGAAATCTGATGGTCGTCCTGAGGATGGCGACCGCGATTTACTTCATAGCTTTCATAATCCTCGGGCTGGTGGCTTTCGTCCATGCCTACCGAAAAGTCACGGGGCATGGCATGAAGCGGAAGCTGAGACTCGTGGTGTGGAGCACGGTAGTCGGCATACTGCCCATAGCCTTCATCACGGTCGTCATAAGCTTGAGGCCCGCGGTGGAAGTGCCGGGAGAAAAACTGGCATTCCTTCCGCTCGTGCTCGTGCCCATCGCCTTCGGCCATGCGATCGTAAGACACGGGCTTCTCGATCTTGAGATCGTGATCAAGAGGAGCTTGGTATATACGCTGCTCATAGCGATTCTCGCATCGGTTTACTTCGCGGTGGTCTATGGCATGGGCCGGGTGCTTTCGAAGTTCATCGGAAGCGGTGACCTTCCCTTCTCCATCATCTCCATATTCGTGATCACCCTGCTCATCTCCCCTGTCAGGGCGAGAATACGGTTTGCGGTGGACAGGATGTTCTTCAGGCAAGAATACAACTACCGCAGAGTCCTCAAGCAGATCAGCCATTCGCTGGCGGGCATCATAGGCCTGGAGAGCCTGGTAAGCTATCTGGGTGTCAGGGTACCCGAGGTCCTGGGCGCCCGTACCGGAGTTGTTTTCCTGCTCGATGAGAAGTCGGGACGCCACATGCCGCGCTACGGGTACCGGGTGGATCACGCGATGCTCAAGGACTTCGAAGCCGACGGAACCCTCTGCACCCATCTGAGGAAAACCCATGCCACCTTCAACGCGGAGCGCAGGCTCGCTTCCAACAGGCCGCTTCCCATAGCGCCAGCGGAGGCGGAAATCCTTCTGAGGGCCGAGTCCGCCCTGGTGGTCCCCTTCATTTTCAAGTCGACACTCCTGGGTTTTATATCCATAGGCCGGAAGGACTCAGACGAGTTCTATTCGGTCACGGACATCGAGCTTCTCGAGACGCTCTGTGACCAGGTCTCACTCGCCGTGGAGAACGCCAAACTCTACCTGGAGACCGTCGAGAAACAGAAGATGGAACAGGAGCTCGAGGTCGCCAGAGAGATCCAGCACCGGCTGCTTCCAAAGACTTTCCCGGAAATTGAAGGACTCGAGACCCATGCTGTCAATTTCCCCAGCAAGCACGTGGGCGGTGATTACTTCGACATCATACCTCTCGGCAATGAGAAGGTGGCCATGGTGATTGCCGATGTGTCCGGCAAGGGAGTGCCCGCGGCCCTGCTGATGGCCTCCCTCCAGTCGAGCCTGAGGGCCGAGGCAGACGCGGGCCGGCAGCCTTCTGAGGTCATATCAGCCGTCAACCGGGTGATATTCGAGCACACGGCGGGCGGCACCTTCGTCACGATCTTCTATGGCGTTCTCGACCTTGCGAAAGCCAGTCTGACCTACTGCAATGCGGGGCATCCCCCACCCCTGGTGCTGGACGCCGGCGGAGGCATCCGCCAACTCGATGGGACCGACATCGTGATCGGTATCGATGACCGGGCCTCCTACAGGGACACCGAGGCCGAAGTCACCGCCGGAGACAAGATATTCCTTTACACTGACGGCATCACCGATGAGCTAAACGAAGAAGACGAGTCCTACGGTGAGAAGAGGCTGATCACGGTCCTGAGGCAAAACCACAAGTCCAGCCTCGAAGACATCGTGGAACGCGTCCACAAGAGCGTCCTGCAATTCACTGACGGCAAACCGCAAGACGATCTCACCGCCCTCGCAATCAGAGTCACCCACGCCGCTTTCTGCAACGAGCGCACCCGTTCATCGGGGAACTCTCAAACCTTAAGAAAAAGCTAAAGCCTCAAGAAAAAGCTAAAGCCCCCCCTCAAGACTCCGATCAATAAGCTGGGCTTACTGAGCGCCACATCTCGCGGCGCTCACGAAAGGGGGCAGCAAAAATGTTCATAGTTGCTCAGATCCTCTTCGTTGAATTAGTTAGTGAGATTATTGATCTCTTCTGGTGGCTCGGCTAAAGGCATAGCCTGAGCGGTTTCGCTGCCAGATCGGGTGCTGTCACCGCTGGTGACAACAGCCTTCGGCGGGTATATACCCGGCCCTCCACCCTCCACGCCAATGTACACCCTTATTCTGCTCTCACCCTCATCCTTCTCTCACCCCTATCCGACTGTGATCTGCTCTTCGCGGTTGCGCCGAACACGTGATTTCGCCGAACACATGTCTGCTC
>JAUVJV010000399.1 GCA_030592245.1 Candidatus Eiseniibacteriota bacterium | reverse complement strand
TCTGTATCAGTTTCGATTTTGACCTGGGGCGTAGGTTCAGGGCGAGTAGTTTCTGCCTCGAGCGGAGATGAAAAGGTGGGGCGTTAAGCCCCACCTTCCTGTTTGTGGGGGCGGCCTCCGTTCGGAGGAGCCCCCGCCCTGCTTGACCCGACCCACCGCGCGTGGTAACATCTCACTCCCTGACCATATGCGGAGACACTGTCTGGGTTCTCTCTATATGCATCCGTAATCCCATCCACCCCTCGAGGTGCAAGTTGGAGCAATCGGTGGAGCGATCGAAGACCGGGCGTGATCTTACAAGCGGCAGCATCATGGGCAATGTCCTCTACATGGGTGTCCCGTCCATGCTGGGCTTCGCCGCGATGGTGGTCTATCAGCTCACCGACATGTTCTGGGTGGCCAAGATCGGGACCGAAGCCGTCGCGGCGGTAACTCTCTTCGGATCATTCGCATGGGTCTTAAGCTCCATCAATGCCATGGTGGGCTCAGGTTCGGTCGCAGTGATCTCCAGAAGATACGGGCAGAAGGACCTGGGCGGTACCCGCAACGCCATCGAGCAGACCCTGGTGCTTAAGTTCCTGATCGGACTTCCCGTGGGGATAATAGGCTTCTTCACCATAAGGCATGTCCTGGGCATCATGACCGGCGAGCAGCCCCTGGTGGAGCTGGGCACGGCTTATGGCCAGATCCTGATGGCGGGCCTGCCCTTCATGTTCACATCCTACACCGTCTACACGGCGCTTCGCGGTATCGGTGATGCCCCCAAGGCCATGATGATCATGTTCTTCTCCACCGGACTCAACATGATCCTCGACCCACTCTTCATCATCAAGTTCGGGCTCGGTGTCGAGGGGGCGGCGATTGCGACCGTGATATCCTCGGTCTGTGCGGTGGTTGTGGGCCTCTGGGTCCTCAGATTCGGGAGGAGCCACGTCAGAATCCGGTTCCGCGGATTCGGTTTCGACCCCGGCGTGATGTGGCAGATCATAAAGATCGGCTTCCCGCCATTCCTTGAAGCGCTCGCCAGGAGCGTGGCGTTCTGGTTGATCGCCATCTTCGTCGCATCCTACGGGACCACGATCGTGGCTTCCTACGGGATATGCATGCGCATCATCGAATTCGGCATCGTTTTTGCGGTGGGCCTGGAACTCGGGGCTTCCGCGATTGTGGGGCAGAACATGGGTGCCGGCAAGCCGGGCCGGGCAGCGGCCACTGCGCGGAACGCGGCGCTCTTGGCGCTTGTCATAGCGGTCGGCCTCTCGATCGCCGAGGCGGTCTACGCCGAGTCCATAATGGGCCTGTTCGGCAAGTCCAGGGAAGTGCAGGCCATCGGAGCCGGGGTGCTTCGTTTCTTCGTGGTGGGCCAGCCCTTTGTCGCGACCGCCATCGCCCTATCCGCCGCCTTCTACGGTTCGGGGAACACCTGGCCGCCGACCATCACGGGCCTCTTGACCGCCTGGGTCATCTGGATTCCCGCGTCAGCCATCTCTGTGTATGTCCTGAAGCTCCCTCCGAGGGCCATGTGGGTTATCATGATATTCCAACACATTGTATACTTAGGTATGCTCCTTGTCTGGTTCAGAATGGGTAGATGGAAGGAACGCGAGGTCTGATCCGGTGAGTCCTGATCCCAGGTCACATGAGTTCGAATCACGTGAATTCGACGTCGTGGGAATGGGCCTCAATGCGGTGGATCATATCTGCGTGATACCGAGATTCCCCCACTACGATGAGAAACTCCGGATGGTGGACTTCCATCGGACCGTGGGAGGTCAGGTGGCAAGCGCGCTTGTTGCCTGCGCACGCTGGGGCCTCAAGGCTTCATATATCGGAAAGGTCGGGAGTGATGAGATGGGGGACTTCTCGCTCGAGAACCTGAAGAAAGAAGGCCTCGATCTTACCCACGTCACGCGGGTCGAAGGCGCGCGCAACCAATTTGCCATAATCCTGGTCGATGCGGCGACCGGCGAGCGGACCATCATCTGGAAGCGGGACGATGGCATAGCGATCGAACCCGAAGAGGTGCCGGCTGAGGGAATCGGGAAGGGACGCTTCCTCTTGCTCGACGGGCACGATGCCCCGGCGGCGGCACGCGCCGCGGGCATTGCAAGGGAGAAAGGCGTCCGCGTGGTGATCGATGCCGAGACCGTGAAGCCGGGCACAGCCGAGATGGTGCGGGCATCGGACTATGTCGTATGCTCAAGCACTTTCCCGGAGGCCTTTACGGGAGTGAGCGATGTGAGGGAAGCTCTCGGAAAGATAAGGGCGCTGGGTCCTGGCTGCGTTGTTGCCACCCTGGGCAAGGATGGCGCACTGTGTCTTCTTGATGGGCTCTTTACGGAATCCAGGGGATTCAAGGTCGATTGCGTGGACTCGACGGGCGCCGGTGATGTCTTCCATGGCGCCTTCATATATGGACTCGTGCAGGACTGGGATATCGCCAGGACGCTTGAGTTTTCCAATGCCGCAGCAGCTCTTAACTGCACCGCGATAGGTGCCAGGGGCTGCATCGGCACGCTGGACGGGATTTTCAACTTGATGGAGACTGGCCGGAGGTGGTAGCTCTGAAGCAGCAAGCTCTGACGGTCGCGGATGTGATGTAACCGGTGAGGTAGCGAACCATGAAACGAAGAGAGTTCATCAAGGTCACGGCGAAGGGGAGCGTGCTCGGCCTGGCGTCCCCACTTGCGTTGGATCTCCTGGCCCGGCCCGGCGCGTTTGCCCGGGAGATGACGCGGGTGTCCGGTGAGGACCTGCGCGAGGTGATGAACAAGGTGGTGGCCAGGGCCCTCGCCAATGGGGGCCAGTACGCGGATGTCTACCTGGAGGAGAAGCTGGCGACCGGCATCAAGCTGGTGGACGGGACCGTGGAATCGGTGGAATACGGTATCTTCCGCGGCGGCGGGGTTCGCGTCATAAGCGACTGGAAAACCGGATACTCCTACTGTGACTCCTGGGAGGAAGACGACCTCATGGAGGC
>JAUVJV010000363.1 GCA_030592245.1 Candidatus Eiseniibacteriota bacterium | reverse complement strand
GTGTCGGTGCTCCATGTCCAGTCTCCGGCATCCGGGTCCCAGTAGTAGTGGCCGCCTCCGGCGCCGGGGCCCGCGTCATTACGGTCATTACCGGCGGATTTGCATATCGTGTAATATGGAGCATCATAGGCTATCTGGTCCCAGGACTGGGCCTCAACGCTGTAGAAGCCGAACCCGTAATCCTCGACTGCGCTGACATCGACATCTCCGTACCAGTACCAAGCGCCCGCGTAAGAGTTGTAGTACCAGCCTGTACCGTACCCGTATGAGTGGTTCGATACGTTCATTCCGGACGCCGCCGCGGAAGCCATCTCGGAGTCGTCACTGTCCCAGTCATAAGCCGCGAGGGTCCCCTGGTAAGACATACCCTTGGCTGACCCACTAACACCCTCACCCATCATGGTCCCGGCAACGTGCGTGGAATGGTAGTGAGTTCCGCCGGGGCTGTCCATCTGGGTGACGCGGCCGGTGAATTCCTGGTGTGATGTCCGAACGCCTCCGCCATCCCACACCCCAAGCTCTCCCAGCGAAGTACCCGAACCGGTGAGCGAGAAACCGCCGCTTCCTCCGGGCCAAACGTCATCGGTGGAGATGGTCCTGGCGGCACTGAGGTTTTCCAGGATATAGAAAACCGGAATCCCTCTTTCGTTTATGTGCATCAGCTGGACATCGGGATTGGCATTGAGTCCCTGCTGCGCCGGACTCTCACCTTGCAGCAGTTTATGGTAAAGCGCAGGGCGCCGGGACTCCAGCCGCTGCTCCAGCGTAAGGCTCAAGTCTTGAAGCCGGGCCTTCTGTGTTAGCGGGGCTGCATCCGAGGTCTCCCCGGTAATGAGGCACCCCAGAAGTGCCACTGCTCCCCCAACAAGACAAATCACCAATGTTCTGCCGACCTTCATGCTGTCCTCCTCGCAGGTTCAACCGACGCGCCAGGACCTCGAAGCCACAACATACACCTGCCAGCCAGGTCATGCCGTAGTCCCAGGAACCAGAGCACCGATCATTTGACTGCAAAGTTGTTCTTATACATCAAGATACCTCGAAAAGAGGCATCCATATTATAGCATACTTTGCCGCCAGATACCATAACTCTTGACGTGATCTGACATGATGTGAACGGACCTCACAGTTATGTGCCCATCATCGATCATAGTATCTCATGCCCGCGGTTCTGTTTCCGGCATCAGTGAGTAACCCAATTCGTGACCTTATTTCCTTAAGCGGGAACGCGCGGGTGGAGTATATTGTCTAATAGATATAAGGGACCTTTGATTGTAGGAGTATGCCTGCCTCACCCTCTGTGCTGACGGCGAAGGCTGCTTCAGGTGCGGGAGTAGATGTATACAGACAATAATGAAAAGACCGTCCAGGCCAGGCGGCGGAATACGAGGACCTTTGTCCTCGTGTCTCTTACCGTCCACTTGCTGCTAGTCCTGGGTTGGGTTGTCTTCGAAGCCATAGTTCATCCGGAGAAGAAGGAGCCGCTGCTCGTCGAAGTGGAGCAAGTGCAGGAGCCCCGGATCGCGTTTGAGCTGATCGAGGTACCTGACCATATTCCCCGGGAGGAGCCCGACGCCCTGAGCAATCTTCTCTCCGACCGCGATGCCCGTGCCGCAGACATGAATCCTGAGGAGACGCCCGAGCTCTCGGACCCCTTCTACGAAAGCGAAGTCGACATCCGGCAATTCGAGCGGCCCGAGACGGATCCCGCGGAGGCTCAAAGGGAGGAGGTCGAGCGAAGGGACCAAGAAGACGTCCTGGCCGAGAATGCCCTGCCCGAGCTGGAACTTGATTTCACCGACGAGATGACCTCCGAGCGCAATCAGGAGTACTCCAGGGAAGCCGAGAGCCGGGAGAACCTGCTATCGAGCGCCTCTCATAAGGGCGGCATGAGCTTCAACACCTATGACTGGGACTTCGCACCCTATATGCTTGCCATGAAGCGCGCGGTCGAGCGGCATCTCTACCCGCCCTATGCCTTCACCCACATGGGAGTCGTAAGCGGGGACAATTTGATCCGGTTCGTTGTTTCCCCGGACGGGACCATAAGGGACTTGAGAATCCTGGACAGCGACGCTCACTTCTCCCTGGACCGCGCCAGTGTCAGGGCCATCGAGGCAGCGGCGCCGTTCCTGCCTCTGCCCAGGAATTTCCCCGAGGAGTTCCTTGAGGTGACGGCGCACTTCTCATACAGCATCAGAAAATGAACCCGCCGGAAAATGATGGCGTGAGAAGGTAGTCATTCTGCGGCGCCAGGCAGATGATCCGCCGGAAGGTGATTTGCCGGAAGGTGATCCGCCGGAAGGTGACCCGCCCGAGTTTCAGCAGATCAGGTCGCGCACCCGCCTGAGTTCGGCTTCGGTATCGGCCAAGAGCTCGTCCATGATCTCCTGGACCTTCATCTCACGGGATACAAGCCCGACCGACTGGCCGGCCATCAGGGAACCACGGGTGATATCGCCATCCACGACGGCCAAGCGAAGCCGGCCCATCCAGAACTCCTCGACCCGGTTCTGGGCCTGCTCCCGGGTAAGGGTTCCCCTGTTGAGCTCGTCCATGATCTCGAGCTGGAGCTTGCTGAAGTCACCGGTCGCCTCATTCCGGAGCGCACGCACCGCAACCACCGGGAGGCGGCTGTCGAACTGGGGTGTGGCCACGGCATCACGCGCCTGCGCCCTCATGAATGCTCTCTTGAAATCGGGATGGGCAGGGCTCTCCTCCGCAATGGCGAAACGGGTGCCCAGCTGGACCCCCGATGCTCCCATCAGGAACAGGTGGGCGCACATCCTGCCTGTGGCTATGCCCCCGGCCACGAACACAGGGACATCGGAAACTTCGAACAGGACCTGCTGCAGGAGAATGGCAAGAGTGACGCGCCCCACATGGCCTCCCGCCTCCATACCCTCCAGGATAAGCGCATCGGCCCCGTACCTGATCATGCGCTCAGCTATGGAATGGGTGGACGCAAAGCAAAGCACCTTGGCACCGGCGTCCTTGGCGACCCTCATCTCGGAACGATGGGGGAAGCTGCCCGCGAATATGACGAAGGGGACCTCCAGTTTCGACACGAGTTCGAGGTGGTCCCTGTACATCGGGGCAATCGTGATGAGGTTAACCCCGAAAGGCTCATCGCTCAAGTTCCTGGTCTGGTTTATCTGTCTCTCGAGCAGGTCGCAGGGCATGTTGCCCGCCGCCAGGCAGCCGAACCCCCCGGCATTGCTGACGGCGGCGACCAGAGCCGGCTCACTCACCCAGGTCATCGCGCCGCAGATGAAGGGGTACCTTATGCCCAGAAATCCGCGCCCCTGCTCGGACAGCCGATCCAGCATTTC
>JAUVJV010000341.1 GCA_030592245.1 Candidatus Eiseniibacteriota bacterium | reverse complement strand
TTGAGACGGGACATCAGATGAAGCTGCTCACTGCCCTTGCCACTACGGATCACCATCTGACCCGGATATTGCGCGTGGCCGTCATCGTGGCATACGATAATTGAAGTCCCTCCACCCTCATGCCTGAAGCTTATCCCCTCGGCAGAGCTCACGCCGGTGTGGCGGTTTTCAATCTCAAGGAAGACGAAGTCGTTGATGTCCCTGCGGACGTGGATAGGGTGCATCTGGTTCGATGTGCCTTCTCCCACAATCACATTGCCGGAAACGGCTGTATACAGATCATCCCCAACGACCGTCCAGTCTCCATCGGACTGGGCGACCGGGTCCTGCCAGGTGCCTTCCCCCGACGCATCCGATGTGAGCACCTTTCCCGCCGCCGCTCCGGTGGCCATCTTGTAACCGTCGGTCTTGATCGCGCCGATGACGTGAAGCTTCTCTTCAGGGTTCTGAAGCCCGATGCCCAGTTGGCCATCGTTATCGAGGGTCATTCTTGGCAGACCTGCTGTATGGAAGTAGATGCTGCCACCCGACCTGTTGTTGCCTATGGACATCCCGTTGGGATAGTCCGGATTGTCAGGATCACGGGTTACGATGAAAGCAACATCACCATTCTCATCCCTGAACGAAATCCGCTCTCCGGAATACTGGTCGCTGCTGGTGTTTTCTATCGTAAGTATAACCTGGCTGTTCTGGTCTCCTGAAACATGGAGAGGCGTCACCGGACTGGATGTGCCGATACCGACCCTACCTGCAAGATCCACATAAAGGGCATCAACCGGGTCGCCGTCCACCGCATCCAGCGAATGGCCGTCACCCGCGCCTCCGCCCCCATCATCCAAGCCGTCCGCGAAACCGGCGGGAACATTCTTGAGCCGGGTCCAGTCGACCGGGTTAGCGGCTTCGTTGATCGTGCCTGCGACACTGAGGGAGTCCCGGACATAGTAGCGCTCATCATGCGCATGGGCGGTGTCCGCAAAAGCATCAGCGTGAAGGCTATCCAGCATGGCGGCTTCAGCTGCCATCTCGGCGTTTGCGGCCTGAAACGAATAGGGTACGCTCACCAGCTCGCGCCTGGGTGAGAGGATCTCTCCCCCCACCTCCACCTCGAGCCAGACCGGCCCATCGAAAGAGATATCGATCGGGCTGCCACTTCCAAGAATGGCCGCGAAGATACCCTCGGAATCCGGGGTCACACTCTGCGACTCAGACCAGAGCAGGCTTCCATCCGATGGATCATCATAGAGCCTGAAAGTCATAGCCTGGGACTCGGTCAGGGGTTCGCCCGTGTCCGCGTCTGTGAGCATTCCCTGGTAGTTGATCCTCCTGGGAATCTCCGATGAAGCCAAGGTCGTTGCAAAGAGAATCGTGACAAGAGCCGCGACCCAAATCAAGCCTGTCCTGGTTATCCTGGACATACTTCTCCCTCCCTCTGACGGTCTCAAGAAATAACCCGTAAGTGAACCCAGTTGCTGCTCCCGCAAATGGTAGAATTACGGTTTCATTTTAGCACCGGAGCAGTAGCTAAGTCAAAGGACACATGGGTTTTTTGACAAGCCGGCGCGTGTGGGATATGCTGTTGCTGATGATGAAAGCAGAGAATGAGGAAGCCCGTGCCGGCGGTGCAGACGCCAATCACGCGAACCGGGTAGTCCTCCCGGACCACTATGCCGCAGTTTATGCCCGGATATACGACCACCTTGCCCGGTTTTATGATCCCTTCTTAAGATCGGCCTTCTTCTTCATGAACGGCGGCTTCGGGGGCGAACGCAGGTGGCGTGAGGACATAGTTGATCTGATCGATCCCGGGCCGGGCGAGCACCTGGTGGACCTCTGCTCGGGGACCGGTACGCTCACGATATTGATGGCCGAGAAACTCAAGGGCTCCGGAGAGGTAACCGGTATCGAGATATCGGAGGCTCAGCTCCGGGTCGCCAACAGGAAACATTTTCCACCCGGTCTCACCTTCGTGCACGGCGATGCCCGGCACGCGGCGTATCCCGACGGCCATTTTGATAAGGCCGTGATCTGCGCGGCATTGCATGAGATGCCCCGGGACACAAGAAAGTTGGTCCTGGCCGAGGCCTTCCGGTTGGTCCGGCCCGGCGGGAGGCTTGTGGCCGTGGAGCACCACATCCCGGGAGAGTGGCACAAGGCCATCTTCATAAATGCCTTCGAGTACCTCACTCCGGAGTATCCAACCTACAAGGACCTGCTGGAATCGGGACTTAAGAACGAGGTCGAGGCCGTGGGGTTTTCCACGCTTGAGGTCCGCACAACCGCATCTGAGTACTTCCAGATGATACTTGCGAAAAAGCCCGATTCGTGTGATACTTTGCCCTGATCAGGTGAATCTAAAAGCGAGCGGGCCTGAAGCAAGGTTTTCCAACTTGAAGGCCGGCTCTGACTCAGTTTTAGGTCAAGAAAGGAGAACCTCCAAATGGTAGGCGAGAAAACCGCCCAGGCGATGAAGACCGCCATTGAAATGGAAAAATCCGGACACAGATTCTTCACCGAAGCCTCCAACAAGGTCAAGCATGAGGTCGGAAGAAAGCTCTTCGCGCGCCTGGCCGCCGAGGAGATCGATCACATGAGGACCTTCGAGAAGATCTTCAACGAGGTCTCAGGTGGCGCCGACTGGAAGGAAGCCATGAAGGTGATCCAGCCCAGGAAGCCCGTGCCCTACTTCGATGAGGCGCGGAAGGAATTCAAGGCCGGAGACCTCTCTGTAGAGCTGGATTATCTTAAGAAAGCCCTGGACCTTGAGCGCAATGCCATGCAGTTCTTCGAGAAGGCGATCGAGGAGGCCGAAAACGCCGAAGCCAAGGAAATCTTCAGGCGCATTCGTGACGAGGAGCAGGGCCATTACGATCTGATCCAGTCGGAGATAGACAGCATCAACGGAACGGGTTTCTGGTTCGACGTAAACGAATTCTACATGGACGGCAAGTTCTAGGCAGGCAACAGGTCATTCACTTCGAGAGAGCGAGGGAAGCCTATGCCAGATCAGGTACCCGTCAAGATGTATACCCTGAGTACCTGCAGCCACTGCAAGGCTGCGAAGAAGTTCATGGCCGACCTCGGCGTGGAGTACGAGTTCAAGGATGTTGACTTGCTCGAGGGGATGGACAAGATTCGCGCGGTCAACGAGCTGAGAAAGATCAATCCGAGCTGTTCATTCCCCACCATCATCATCGGGGATAAGGTGATCGTCGGTAACAGGAGCCAGGAAATCAAGGAGGCTCTGGGACTGTCATGACAGAGGTTGAGAAGCTTTATGATACCCTGAAGGGAATCCAGGAGCCCAAGGGTTACTTCTTTAACAAGGACAGGGAAAGGACTCTCGAGCTCCTGCAGGCCCTGATCAAGAACAGGGAGCGCTACGGTTACATGGTATGCCCGTGCAGGCTGGCGTCCGGCAGCCGGGAGGGCGATGGCGACATCATCTGTCCCTGCGCTTACAGGGAGAAGGATGTCAGGGAGTACGGGAGCTGTTACTGCAACCTCTATGTTTCCAGGAAGTGGAACGAGGACGGCGCCGATCATCCCTATGTGCCTGAGCGCCGCCCCCCGGAGAAGTTGGGGTTCTGAAACAGTTCGCCAGAGTTCAGACGCGGCGCTTCTTCAACAGCAGGGTCCAGACTACG
>JAUVJV010000120.1 GCA_030592245.1 Candidatus Eiseniibacteriota bacterium | reverse complement strand
GGTGGCAGCCCGGGGCGCGATGCCCCTCTTGAGCTGCCTGCCTGCGACCGCGACGCCTCCGGCAAGCACGAATCCCCCCAGGGACATTGACAGGCAGGAATTGGTCTTGCATATGAAAGGTACCTGAAGGATGGGAACCGCGAGCTGCCTCACGGCGACCGCTATGAGCGCGATGGCGATAAGTGGGAGAGCCCGTCTGTAAACGGCATACGCCACAGCCATCGTACCTATTCCCAGGCCCGTCATGAGATCGCCTTTGTGCGCGATATCGGCAGCCTTCATGCCGCCGCCAAGTACCACTTCGAAGAATCCCCAGATCGATCCCAGGATCAGGATTCCTATGAGCATGTCCCGTTTCTTGATCTCCATTTCATCGCTCCCGCGTATAACCACTTTTTCTCCGGCTGCCGCTTTCGCACGGTGAAAGCTTTCATACAGTGACACTGCCGGATTCTACACTGCGTCCGCGGATATGTCAACCGCGCAGGGCTGCGAGAATCTCGGCGGCGATCCTTTCGTGGTCACTGCGGCCGGTTATGTCTATCCAGGTAACCTCCTTATCTTTCTTAAACCAGGTCATCTGGCGCTTGGCGAAATGTCTCGTGTTGCGCTTGATCAGATTGACGGCCCTGTCGATCGAGATTAAGCCATCCATATGCACGAGGATTTCACTGTATCCGAGGCTTCCCTTCACGGCTCTGGCACTCGAGTAACCGCGCTCGGTAAGGCCCGCCATCTCATCCAGGAACCCCAGCTTCATCATCTCATTCACCCGCCTATCAATCCGGGCATAGAGCTCCTTGCGATCCCGGGTGAGCCCGAACTTAACATGCGGTATTCCTATCGGCTCGGCCTCTTTCTCGAGCTGGCTCATGGGTGTCCCGGTCTTCCGGTAAACCTCGATGGCCCGAATCACCCTGGCGAGGTTTTCAGGATCTATCTGAGCGGCCTTGTCGGGATCGACCTTGGCCAGCATCCGCCAGACGTGGTCTTTCCCCTTCTTGCCGGCCTCCGCTCCCAAGCTCCGGCGCAGGTCCGGGTCCCCACCCGGTCCCTCGAAGATACCGTCGGTCAAGGCCTTGACATAGAGCCCCGATCCTCCCACCGCTATCACGGCCTTGCCGCGGCCGAGGATATCCCGTATGATCCGGCGGGCCTCCACCTCGAACCTCTTGCATGAGTAGTCCTCATCCGGATCCGCGATGTCGATCATGTGGTGAGGGATTCCTCTTCGGGCTTCGGGCTCGGGCTTGGCGGTTCCGATATCCATCCCGCGGTAGAAGAGACGCGAGTCGGCCGAGACGATCTCGGCATCGAGCTCCTCGGCGAGGCAGAGGCTGACGTCGGTCTTGCCTACACCAGTCGGCCCGACGAGAATTACGAGATTCGCCCTGGTATCTGCGGCGTCGTCGGCCTTCATCTTCTCAGGAACCTGCGTTCGATTTCTTCCCAGGATAGCCTGATCATGGTCGGGCGTCCGTGAGGGCAGGCGAAAGGCATGCGGGACTTAAAGAGGCGGTCTATCAGGGAGCGGGTCTCCTCGCTTGAGAGCTTGTCCCCGGCCTTGATGGCGGCCTTGCAGGCATAGGCGGCCGCCAGGAGGTGACGCATATCAGGTGATTCCGACCGGGTGTGGATGACCTCGTCCACGATCTCTGTGAGGATGGTCTTTCTTAAGGACTCCTTGATCCCGGCCGGCACCCCCTCTATGACATAGGTTCGCCGGCCGAACTTCCTGACGTCGAAACCCATCTTGCGAATGTCCTCGAGATGCTCATCAATGAGCTCTTCCTCCTCGGGGCTTACCTCCGCCGATTCTGGAAAGAGCAGTTTCTGGGCGACGGGTTCCTGCCCTTCAAGCCTGGTCCGGGCCTCCTCGTAGAGCACCCTCTCATGCGCCGCATGCTGGTCCACCAGGTAGAACTCGGCATCGGACTCGGCGAGCACATAGGAATTCTTGATCTGGACGATGGGGACCACACCGCTTTCGGATTCGATCCGGGGCGTGGTGTAGGCAGCCGTCCCGGTCTCGCGCACCAGGACCTCTCTGGTATCCCGTAGCGGTATGTGCTGCGCAAGGACGGCCAATCCTTCACCGGCGGCCGTCTTCGGTCTCGCTATCAGTGGCGGGATCATCCTGCGGGTGGTAAGGGCGCTCTGGACAGCCCGGAACACGAAGCTCTTCACCTCGCGCTCCCGGCGGAACCTGACCTGCTTCTTGGTGGGATGCGTATTGACGTCGATTTCCCTGGGATCGATCTCCAGGAGTACCACGCCCATTGGATAACGTCCGCGCCGGAGCGTATTTCCATAAGCGGCGCAAATGGAGCCTAAGATCGGCCTGCTCTCCACGGGCCTGCCGTTTATGAAGATCGACGTTTGACCGGGGGAGCTTCGGGCCTCCTCCGGCCGCGAGAGAAAGCCGGCCAGCTGGATGTATTCGTCGGAGACATCGATCGGAAGCGAGTTCTCGCCGAAGCTCCGCCCGAGGATTCCTCCGATTCGCTCCTCAATGCTATCCGCCGCCGGGAGGCTGAGAATGACTTTCCGGTCGCGAATGAGCTTCATCGATATCGCGTACCGGCTCATGGCATTGGTTGCAAAGATGCGGGTGACATGGCGGATCTCGGTTGCCCTGGTCTTTAAGAACTTGGCCCGGGCCGGCGTATTGAAGAAGAGGTTGGTGACCTTGATGGTGGTGCCCACGGCACGCGAGGTCTTGTCCTTCTCCTCGACACTGCCGCCGCGAAGCACCGCCCGCGTGGCAAGTTCCTCGTCGGCAACGCGCGTGGTGATCTCGATCTCCGAGACGGCGGCGATGCTCGGCAGCGCCTCTCCCCTGAAACCCAATGTGGCTATGCGGTCAAGATCACTCGCCCTGGAGATCTTGCTGGTGGCGTGCCGCTCGAAGGCGAGCAGCGCATCCTCCTCGGTCATGCCGCTGCCGTCATCGGTGACCTTGATGAGCTCACGCCCGTCTCCCTTGACCTCCACCGTGATGCTCCGCGCGCCCGCGTCTATGGCGTTTTCGATGAGCTCCTTGACCACCGACGATGGCCGGTCGACGACCTCGCCCGCGGCGATCAGGTTCACGAGCTTTGGAGGCAGGATCTCAATCTTCGCCATCTTGCTCCCTCCCACCGCCGGATGCCATCTTGCGCAAGAAGTCTATCTCCTCAAGGGCCTCCAGCGGGGTCATGCTGTCGGTGTCCATGGCCAGCAGGCGCTTGGTGATCTCCTTCTCACTCTCCCACAGCGAGAGCTGGATATCGCCCGATACCGGCGAGTGCTCTCCCCTGGCGATCCGGGGTATGTCCCCTATGCTGTACTCATCCTCTTCAAGGTTGGACAGGATCTCTTTCGCCCGCTCGATCACGGGGGCGGGCAGGCCGGCCAGCCCGGCCACCTGGATTCCGTAGCTCCTATCGCTTCCTCCCTCGACGATCTTACGCAAGAAGATGATTCTATCACCATACTCCTTGACCAGCACGTTAAAATTCCTGACCCGGGGAAGTATCCCGGCCAGGTCGGTGAGCTCGTGGTAGTGGGTCGCGAAAAGCGTCATCGGCCGAACCTGGTCCTGGTCGTGGAGGTATTCCACCACGGCCCAGGCGATGCTAAGCCCATCGAAGGTGCTCGTTCCCCGCCCGACCTCGTCCAGGAGAACCAGGCTTCGCTCGGTGGCATTGTTAAGAATGTTGGCGGTCTCGATCATCTCCACGAGGAAGGTGCTCTGTCCCCTTGCGACGCGGTCGGTCGCGCCGATCCGGGTAAAGATCTTGTCCACGATCCCGATCCTGGCACTCGTGGCGGGAACGAAACTTCCCACCTGGGCCATGATAACGATAAGCGCCGCCTGTCTCAGATAAGTGGACTTCCCCGCCATGTTGGGACCGGTTATCATGAGGATCTGGCACTCGGGATCGAACGTGACATCGTTGGGCACGAACTGGTCTTCCCCGAGGAACTGCTCCACCACGGGGTGGCGTCCCTCGCCTATCGCGATACCAGTGTCTTCGGATATCTCAGGCTTGACGTAGTCATTCTCGCGGGCGATCTCGGCGAAGGAGGCTAATACGTCAAGGGACGCCATCTGCCGGGCCGCATCCTGGATGGCTCCCGTCTTGCCGGCAACAGACGCCCGCAGGTTCCGGAAGATCTCCTCCTCCAGAGCCGACGCTCTCTCGTCGGCCTGCAAGATCTCGGCCTCCTTGTCCTTCAGTCCCTGTGTCACGAACCTCTCGCCTCCGACCAGGGTCTGTTTGCGGATATAATCGTCGGGCACATTCTTAAGGTTGGTTCTGCTTACCTCGATATAGTAGCCGAAGACCTTGTTGTAACCGATCTTCAGGGTGGAAATCCCGGTCCTCTTCCGCTCCTGAGCCTGGAGATCGAGTATCCACTGCTTGGCGTTCTGCGATGCTTGCCTGAGATCGTCCAGTTTTGCATCGAAGCCGGCCTCGATCACCACCCCGTGCTTAAAGAGGGTGGGCGCATCGTCTTTGACACATTTGCCGATCATGTCCACCACATCATCGAGGCCCGGCATGTCCTGGCCCGAGCTCGAGAGCAGTCGCGAGTTGGAACCTGAGATGATCTTCCTCATCGCCGGGATGAGTCCGAGCGAGTCCTTGATTGCCGTGAGATCCCGCGGTCCCGCCCTCTCGGTGCACACCCTGGCGATCAGGCGCTCGAGATCGTTAACCTGTCTCAAGATACTCCGCAAGTCCTTGCGCATGATATCGTCGGCCAGGAGGTCACCCACGGCTTCCAGGCGCATGCTGATAGAGTCCCGGGCCATCAGGGGATTTCTTACCCAGGCCCTCAGGGTTCTGCCGCCCACGGCGGTAAGGGTCCTGTCGAGGACCTTTATCAGGCACGCGTCGGCATCCTGGGGGTTCAACGGCGCGAGGATCTCGAGATTTGCCAGGGAGTCCTCGTCTATTTCCATGAACAGGGATTTCCGGTAAGTCGCCAGGCGCGATATGTGCGGAAGCAGGCGCTTCTGGGTCTGTCTCAAGTAAGTGATAACGGCGCCGGCCGCACCGGTCGCCAGGGGCATCTTGTCACAGCCGAAGCTCTCGAGAGATGAAACCTTGAAATGGTCGCGCAGGATGGATGAAGCCGAATCCGGCAGGAAGAGCCACGGATCAAGATCGGTGAGCGCCACGCCTGCGAGTATCTGTTTGATCCTCATCAGGGTCTCCTCATCGAGGGCGTCCCTCGGGTGGAGGATCTCGCTGGGCCTCAGCTTGGCCAACTCCTCGAAGAGATCGCGCGTTGAGAGCTCCGCGACCGCGAACTCGCCAGTGGAGAGATCCGCCCTCGCAAGCCCCCAGTCATCCTTCTCACAAACCACGGCGACAAGATAGTTGTTCTCCTTGTCCTCCAGAAGAAGTGAGGAAGTGACGGTGCCCGGGGTTATTACCTCCACCACCTTGCGTTTCACAAGGCCCTTGGCTTCCCGGGGATTCTCGACCTGCTCGCAGATCGCCACCTTGAGTCCCGCCCGGATGAGCCTGGCCACATAAGTGTCGACCGCGTGATGGGGCACGCCGGCAAGGGGTATCTTCTTGTCCCCTTCCCGGGCGCGGGAGGTCAGCGCGATCCCCAGCACCCTGGAAGCTGTGACGGCGTCATCATAGAAGGTCTCGTAGAAGTCACCCATCCTGAAAAGGACCAGGGCATCCGGGTATTCTTCCTTGACGCTGAAATACTGCGCCATCATGGGTGTGTGCTGGGAATCTTTCGCCATGGCTCTACACGGGGCTGAAGGTGGCCCGACCTATGGCGGTGCCGTACTCAAATAAAGGTTTCCCACTCATTGCACTTGGGACACCGCCAGAGAACATCGTTTGATTTATAGCAGCAGTTGCTGCAATCGTACTGTTCGTCGTCTGATGAGAAGCCGTTAAAGGCCTCGACCATGGCTCTTAAGGACTGCTCGGTATCGCCCTTCTCATAGTATAGCTTGGCAAGCGCCTGCTTCACCCGCCTCGAGCTGGGATCAAACTCAAGCGCCGTCTGGACCATTCTCAAGGCGTCATCCAGATTGCCCTTCTTCCGGTGGATGTTGGCCAGCGTCATCAGCGTGCTCACATCGCCGGGGTTCTTGTCCAGGACATCGTTATAGAGGTCGACGATCTTCTCGAACTTGCCCTTCTCATAGAAGGCCTTCTCGAGGCGCCTGAAAGTTATGTAGGCGATGTCGGGGAACAGGGTCACGATTTTCCGCCAGGATGAAATGGCATTGTCGATATTGCCCCCGGCATAGTAGACGTCACCCAGGTAGAGATAGGCCGATGCGCATTCCGAGTCGATCTTGACCGCGTCCTTAAGACTGCCTTCAGCTTTCTTAAGATCACCCCGGTCCATGTACTGCTTTCCGACATACGCCTTGTAGAGAGCAAGGAACCTCGTGTCATCGACCTTTGTCATCTTGGAGATATCCCGCCTTATGAGATAAGCCTTGTCCCACTCGCCCATTTGCTCGTACACGGCGAGGAGCTCATTCATGGCCTTCTCATTCTTGGGCTGGACCTCGAGGACCTGTTCATAGGTGGCGGCCCCGCGGTCCATCCTCCTGGCCTTGACATAGTCCCGGGCAAGGCTCAGGAGCACTCTCGCCAGGACGCTCTTAGGTATCGCCGGCCTGACCGTGAGCTCGCGGTGCATCTGGATCGCGCGCTTCACATCACCGGTTTCCCTGAACACGTCTCCAAGCCTGAGATACGGATCGATCTCCTGGGGGTCATCGCGGACGGCCTGTTTGAAGAAGCCCATGGCCGCCTTGTGGTCATTGTCCAGGAGCGCCGAGATACCCTCGACATAGGGATTTTTTCCGGAGGATCCCCTGCGCCTGGCGACGATCGATACCCAGACCCGGTGGAAGATAACGGCGACCACACATAGAATGAGAATGATCCATATGGTCACGG
>JAUVJV010000054.1 GCA_030592245.1 Candidatus Eiseniibacteriota bacterium | reverse complement strand
CGGCCCGCGTCTTTCAGGATCTGTTCGCTGGAGATCTCCTCGCCGGTCACCGGGCCCCCGGCAGGAGCCCCCTCACACACAATTACAAACTCACCCCTCGCCGGGTTGGCCTCAAAGTTCTCTATGAAGTGTGAAATCTTTGCTTTCTCGACCTGCTCATACATCTTTGTGATCTCGCGCGCCACCAGGCACTCCCTGTCTCCAAGAACATCCCGCATGTCCTTCAGGCATTCCAGCAGGCGGTGCGGCGCCTCGAAGAGGACCAGCTGGAGCCCGGTGCGGGCAAGTTCCTCAAGCCTCTTCCTTCGTTTCGATCCCCTGCGGGGAAGAAACCCTTCGAAGATGAACTGCGGCTCCTCCATCGCGGACACCGAAACCGCGGCGATCGCGGCGCTGGCACCAGGAACGGGCGTTACCCTGAAGCCCCGCTTCATCACTTCGCGAACCAGGTCTCTTCCGGGATCCGACATGCCGGGCGTGCCGGCCTCCGACACCAGCGCGAGGCTCTTGCCTGATTCGAGCAACCGTAAGAGCCTGGGGACTGCGCGCCTCGAATTCGATTCCCGGTAACTTGTAACCGTGGTCTTGATGCCGTAGTGTTTCAACAGGTTTCTGGTCTTGCCGACGTTTTCAGAGGCGATCAGGTCAACGTCTTTAAGAACTTCGAGTGCACGGAGGGTGATATCCTCGAGGTTGCCTATAGGAGTAGCAACTACGAACAACGAGTTAGTGTGCCGATGAGACATTGGATACGGCGTGTCTACCCGCTGTGCTTACTAAGCATCAGATGCTCAAGAAGCCGTTCCTGTTCTTCAGCGAGCTCCTTCGCAACGATGAAGTCTCCCTTTTCCAGAGCCGCCTGCATCTTCTTATCGATTCCTTCAATCTTGCGGGTAAGTGTTCTGTCGGGTCTGGTGTCGGACTTCCTCTGTCGCGCCTTCCCTATTTCTCTAGCGTTAGCCATGCCGCTTAGATGTCGCCCCCTTCCTACTTCCCTTTTTTCCAGTCAATGACCTCTACGGCTCTGATGCTCCCGTCGCTGAAAGGACTCACGACCATGCTCACCCCTTCGCCGGCATCCCAGCCATCTTCAGACCCCAACTTCTCTCCCGTCAATGTCACCTCGCCAATCCTCCAGGTCCCTTCAACATCTTTAATCACACCTGGGCGCAAAGATTCAAGCAGAAAAACCGGGCGGCGGTTTTCCTGTCCGAACGGTTCCAGCGCCAGGAGCGACTTGATGCCATCGATGGTGAGTTCCCCCACATCCAGTTTGTCGTCTATCTTCACCTTCTTCTGGATTACCTCAGGATCCACCTTTTCGTCAAGATAAAGTGTGAAGCTCTTCATGAATTCTTCGACCTTCTCCTGCTTGATCGAGAAACCGGCGGCCTGCTTGTGCCCGCCGAAACTTATGAAAAAATCCTTGTGCGCGCGAAGCCCTTCAACCAGATCGAATCCCTTGGGAGATCTTGCTTCACCCCCGCCGGTCTCGCCCCGCATGGAGATGATGATCACCGGCTTGTGCAGCGTGTCGGTAAGCCGTGCGGCGCAGTAACCCGCCGTCTTTCCCGGCAGGTGGTCCACCCGCATCACCAGACCCTTGGGCGAGGTGGAATCGATCTCCTTGAGCCTCTCCATGACACGGCCCAGCGATTTGCGGGCCATCGCGCGCCTCTTCTCCGATTCCATCACCAGTTGCGAGAACACGTCTTCCGCATCGTCCGGCTCGGTGGAAAGCAGGAGCTCGCACCCCAGGTTTCCACCCTCACGGGAACGCGATGCCCCGACCATGTGGACCATCTTGAGAAGCACTTCACTCATTGTGGATTCATCATCCACCCAGATGTGTGATCTCAATGTAGAGAAAGGCACCAGCTTCTTGCTTACGATCTCCCGCACTCCGTGATAGACCATTATCCTGTTCTCGCCCTGCAAGGGCACCCGGTCGGCATAGCTGCCCAGGGCCGCCATCCCGAGCATTCCCTCGAGCGTGGGAGGTGTCCCTATCTTGCGGTACCCTTCGGCGAAAGCTTCCATGAACCTGTGGGCGATACCGCAGCCGGCGAGATCCCTGAAGCCGTACCTGGAGTCATGCCGCTTGAGATCGACGACCGCGACCGCGGGCGGCAGCTCATCCGGCGGTTCGTGATGGTCGGTTATGATGGTGTCGATGCCCACCGAGGAAGCATAAGCGACCTCATCCTTGTTGCTCACACCGCAGTCGACGGTTATGACCAGCGACACGCCTGACATCTTGAACTTGTCTATGATCTCAGGCGAAAGCCCGATACCCTCTGTCGGCGAGTCGGGGATATAGTAGGATACGTCGGCGCCGATCTCACGCAAGCCTCCGAACACGATCGTGGTCGATGTGATCCCATCGACATCATCGTGACCAATCACCATGATGTGCTCATCGTGAGCCACCGCATCATTGAGTCTCTTGAGGGCGGGTTCGATATCGGGAATGAGAGCGAGATCGCCGAGATCATCCAGGTCGGGTTCTATGAATCGGCGAGCCTTGTCCTCGTCGGTTATTCCCCTGGCGACAAGGACGCTCGCGGTGAGGCGAGACACGCCGAGGCCGTACGAAAGCCTCTTGACCGAGGATTTATCTATGGGAGTTAACTCCCAGATTGTTCTTGCCATAACTTAAGTCTGTTCAGTTGTGAGCGAAAACTCTATCAAACGCGGAGATCGCCTTCTCGATATCCTCATCGTCAATATCGAGATGCGTCACCACCCTAACTGTCGTTCGGCCGAAAGGTATCACAAGAACTCCCTTTCTCTCAAGCATATTCGTACACTTTTCCACAGAGAGTCCGCTTCCTGCAACATCGATCACCACAATATTGGTTTGCACGCTCTCAAGATCGATCTTGAGTCCCTCGATGCCAGACACTTTCTCGGCCAGGCGCCTCGCCCTCCGGTGATCCTCCGCCAGGCGATCTATATTATGCTCGAGCGCGAAGATTCCTGCTGAGGCGATGATGCCGACCTGTCTCATTCCGCCACCCAAGAGCTTGCGGTACCTACGGGCTTTCTTTATGAACGCCGCGTCGCCGGCTAAGATCGATCCGATCGGAGCACCGAGCCCCTTGGAGAGACAAAACATCACCGAGTCACAGAGCGTGCAGTAATCGGCGGCGGCTATCCTTGCCTCGGCGGCGGCATTGAAGATCCTCGCGCCATCGAGGTGGACTTTAAGTCCCCGGTCTCTTGCCAGGTCCCGTATGGCCTTGATCGATGCCGGCGGGTGAACGACCCCGCCCTTGCGGTTGTGCGTGTTCTCAAGACAGACCAGCCTGGTCACGGGCTCATGTTCGTCATCCGGCCTGATCGCGAGCTGGACATCCTCCACCGAGAGCATCCCGCGTTCGGTCTTTACCGGAGCAAGCTGCACACCGGCGAGCACAGCGGGACCCGCGGCCTCGTACTTGTAAATGTGGGAGTCGAACTCGACTATGGCCTCATCACTGCGCTCGGTATGGCAGAGTATGGCGATCTCATTGCCCATGGTACCGCTGGGAACAAAGATCGAGGCTTCCATCCCTGTAAGATCAGCCGCAAGACTCTCGAGTCTCTTTACCGTGGGATCGCCCAGGAAGACGTCGTCACCGACAATGGCTTCCGCGATCGCCTTCCTCATCCCGGGGGATGGTCGGGTTACGGTATCGCTTCTTAAATCGACCGGATCGTGCGGCACCTCGTGTCCTTTCGCTGGTAACCGGATATTACTCATTACCGGGTAAGGGTAGTATACAAACGGGCATGCGGCGTGTCAATGTGCGCGCGGGCTTGATTTGAGAAAAGCCAGCCGGATGGCGTCCGGAGAGTATTGCGAGGAGTGGGACGGTCGGAACTGGAGAAGGCAGAAGATCCCAAGCGGCATCTATTTCTGCAGACTTGAAGCCGGCAAAGATGCTTTCACGATGAAGATGGCGGTGGCGAAGTAGCCCGACAATCCAGGTGGCTCTCAGACATCTGTCCGGGGAGCGGGACTGAGAGAAGAACCGGAGCATAAGGGGACACGATACTCGATTACCCAACCGGTCATCCATGGTTAGGCAGTCTGTCTCTGGAATCAGAGTCCGCGGATTGGGTCAAATTCCCCGGATCCATGGGGACTTGGCCCAGCGGAGTGAGGGTACGAGCCGTAGGGTGTGACCAGATTGACAAGTGAATAATCTCGCCGGAGTCGAGCCTGAACTTAGCCCTCGCCGACCCCCAAGCGAAACCCTTCCGGTGTTATTGGCGGCACCATACTGGATCCCGACGATGCGAGTATGGTGCCGCTCTCCTTTTTGGTGCCGGTGATGCCGCTTCTCGCCGCTGATACCACAGTCCTCCAGCCACGCAACGAGCCGGCGACCCGTCCCCTTTTTTCTCGCCAACACCGGCATTAGGTCTGGAATTCGCTCGTGAAGGTGTGCTAACATCCTGATTAGGAGTGGATGGTCTGTGCGATGGAGCCTGTCATGCAGTCTGGGGAACCTCAGATTCAAGTGAGCCGTGAAGGTGAAGCCACCCTTGTGATCACGGTTAGCGGCACCTGGCGCATCATGAGGGGTATCCCGGCCCTCGACCATGTGTTCGATGCTATCCAGGGCACGCCGGGTGTGAACCGCCTGGTCTTCGACACCAGCGGCCTCGCCCGGTGGGACAGTAGCCTTCTCACTTATCTCAAGATGGTGGGGGAGGTTGGGGCCCAGATGGGAATCGAGGTGGACTAGGCCGGCCTGCCTGTCGGGATTCGCCGGCTGCTGGCCATAGCTACAAGCACGGCCAAGGCCACGCCGCCGGGTGAGGACCCTGCCACGCTCGAGTTTCTCTACCGGCTCGGGGCGGTCTCGATAGGGGCTACTGAACTCGCCCTCGACATGCTGGGCTTCATAGGGGACCTGATGGTTGCTTTCGTGAGGTTCCTTGCAGGCAAGGCATGCTTCCGCGGAACCGATTTCCTCCAGCTCATCCAGGGGTGTGGACTCCAGGCCCTGCCGATTGTCACTGTGATCGGGCTCCTGATAGGCGTGATCCTGGCTTTCGTCGGGGCCGTGCAGCTCAAGCTCTTCGGTGCCCAGGTCTATGTAGCCGACCTTGTGGCCATTGCTACGGTGCGCGAGATGGGACCGCTGATGACCGCCATAATCATGGCGGGGCAGAGCGGGGCCGCCTTTGCAGCAACCATAGGCACAATGACTGTGAACGAGGAGGTCGACGCCCTCGAGACTTCGGGGTTCTCCCCGATGGAATTCCTGGTCTTGCCGCGCGTGCTCGCCCTCACGCTCATGCTCCCACTGCTGGCGCTCTACACCGACTTCATGGCCATTGCCGGTGGGGCCATAGTGGGGGTCGGTGCCTTTGATATCTCTTTCATGCAGTACGTGGAACAGACCCGGAACGCGGTGCCCCCGCTCTTTTTCGGCTTGGGTCTTATCAAGGCGACCATCTACGGAGCGCTTGTGGCCCTGGCCGGGTGCTACTATGGAATGCGGAGCGGGCGAAGCGCGTCTGCGGTGGGATACGCAACCACATCGGCTGTGGTTATGGGGGTGATCCTGATCATCATAGCGACCGCGATCACCACCGTGATTTACGACATGCTGGGAGTTTGAAATGCTGACGTCGTCTCAGGGGGATGGACAGGTTGCTTCCATGAATGATGATAGTGTCCACATAGCGGTCCGGGACCTCGAGATGGCCTACGGGACGTACCTTATTCAGCGGGACCTCACTTTCGACATAAAGCGGGGAGAGATCTTCGTCGTCATGGGCGGAAGCGGATGCGGAAAGAGCACCCTTATGAGACATCTCATCGGGCTCAAAGAACCGGCCGGTGGTGCGGTCTATATCAATGGAACGAATTTCTGGGAATCCAGCGAATCTGAACGGGATGAGATCATGAGGAACACGGGCGTCCTCTTCCAGGGTGGAGCTCTGTGGAGCTCCATGACCCTCGCCGAGAATGTGGGTATGGTGCTCGAGCAATACACCACTCTGTCGCCTCAGGAAATCAAGGACATCATCTCGCTCAAGCTGTCGCTTGTCGGTCTTGCCGGATTCGCGGATTTTTATCCATCGGAGATAAGCGGCGGTATGCGGAAGCGTGCGGGGCTAGCCAGGGCCATGTCCCTCGACCCGGACATCCTCTTCTTCGATGAGCCCTCGGCCGGACTCGACCCCATAAGTTCGCGGCGGCTGGATGAGCTCATACTGGAATTGCAAGACAGCTTCGGCACGACAATAGTGATTGTCACCCACGAGCTTGCCAGCATATTCGCGGTTGCCGATGACTCGGTATTCCTCGATCCTGATACCAAGACCATGATTGCATCCGGGAATCCCAAGACCATCTTGAAGGAGTCTACGGACCCCAGGGTGCTGGCCTTCCTGAGAAGGGGTGAGTTATGAAACAGAGAGCGAATCCCAAGTTGATCGGCGGTTTCGTCGCCGGGGCCGTGGTGCTTGCCGTGATTGTCTCTTTTGTGTTCGGGTCCGGCAAGTACTTCGTCGAGAAGCGCACCTATGTTATCTACTTCCAGAGCTCGGTGAGCGGTCTCAGCACCGGAGACCCGGTCAAGGTCAAGGGGATCACCATAGGCTCGGTCAGGAAGGTGAAACCCCTCTTCAGCTCGGAGGGCGAATTCTTTGCCGAGATTTTCATAGAGGTACTGGGCGAGGCCATCAGGGACCTGAGCTACTCTCCGGAGAGCACGACTCAGGATGAGATCATGGCAGAGCTCTTTGACCGGGGTCTTCGGGCGCAGCTCGGAGTGGCAAGCCTCATAACTGGAAAGCAGTATGTTAGCGTGGATCTCTACCCAGGTACGGAAGCCGTATTCATGGGTTTCAATGATGACTACATCGAGATCCCCTCCGTCCGGAAAGGCATTATTGATACCATACAGGACCTCGATATTATGGGCCTGGTTGAGTCCACCAAGTCCATGCTGGCCAGCATCGACAGCCTGGCGAGCATGCATGAGCTCAGGACCGCGGTGACCCAGCTCAATCACCTGCTGACGACTGTGGATACGCTCCTGGCCAGCCTCAACACCGAGATCCCTGAGATCTCAGCCAACCTACGAGAAACATCCAGCGCAATCTCCTTGACGGCCGAGCGTGCAGAAGTCCTCTTGGGCCGGATAGACAATATTGCCACCGATGGGGAGATGGAATTCCGCAGAACCATGAACGAGTTCGAGAAGACGGCCCGGGCGATTCGCATGCTGGCCCAGCAGATTGAGCAACATCCCAGCTCCGTGATTCTTGGAAAGGACAAGTAAATGGAGGTGCCTAAAGTGAAACGGTTCCCGCACCTGAACATGCTCGTATTGCTTCTGGTTATTCCTGTCCTGTTCTGCTCAAGCTACAAATCCCAGCCGTCCCAATATTACATGCTGAGCACTTCCCAGGGCTTGAGCCCTGTTTCCTCCCGCGGAGGGAACAACACGATAGGTGTGGGACCGGTCAACCTTCCGGACTATCTCATGAGGCCTGAGATTGTCACTCGGACGAGCAGCAGCAAGGTTGAGCTCGGGGAGTTCGACCGCTGGGCCGAGCCTCTCGATGAGACCATGGTGCGGGTCCTTGTCGAGAACCTCTCCGCGCTGCTCTCCGACGCCAACCTGCTTGGCTACCCGTGGAACAGGTCGATTCCTATCGATTACCGCATTACCGTCGACGTAAGGACATTCGAGCAACATCCGGATGGGAATGTGCATCTGGTCGCCATATGGAACCTCCTGTCCGGTGAGGGGGAGACTGTCCAGACGAGGAGAGCCGAACTTGCAATCGGCGTGGATGGTGACGGCTATGCCGCGATCGTCTCTGCCATGAACGCAGCCATGGTACGACTCAGCGAGGAAATCGCCAGCGCCTTATCAGGTTAGAGTAGCCACTCTCAGTCATGCGTGACACAGTCGTTCACCACATTATAGGTGTAGGCCTCGCGCAATCCCTCCTGCTCTCTCAGGTGACGCAGAACATGCTGGCCGCAGTTGCTGCCGATCAGATTCTCCTCGGGCTCACCGATGCTCAGGAGAACCTCGTACCCGGCCGTCTCGAGATCTTCGATAAGCGCGATCTTCCCTTCTGATGCATCGGGATCGATCCGGCTTGTGAGCTTGTGCTCTACCGCGCGGTACGTGGGGTTAAGCGGCGTGATCTTTAAGAGAAACCTCTCCGGGTCGAAGTGCCTGAGCAGCACCTGGCTCTCAAGCGGCATTCCCTCGGCAAGAGCGAAGTTGAGCGTGATCTTACGGTCCCCGGTCCGGTAGAAGGCCTCGCCGTATGCCGCGATCTCGGCGAGGTCCCACTTGTCAACCGGGATCAGCTGGTCGCGAAGGGCCTTGTCGGTCGTATGAATGGAAAACTGGAGCTGGAAGCGGCCGCCTCTGTAGAGATCCTGCTTGACGTCCGCGAGTTCCTCAAAGAAGCGGGCGCCGGCTGAAGGCGCGACTGAGGATACGGCCGGCATCAGACCAGGCGCATCATACCCTTCCGGAAGCCTGCGGAGCACATCGATGACTGCCCGGTTGAGGGCGGGCTCACCCATGCGCGCAAACTGGATCTTGAACTTGGAGACATCGATGCGCCTGTCGGGAAACCTCCGGGCCACGAGGAAGTCGATCTGACTTAAGATCTCATCCGCCGAGAGGTTGCCGCCATACTGCCCCCCGGCATCACACATCTGGCAGCCCACGGGACAGCCGAACATGGTCGAGACGATGAGCACCCACTTCCTGGATCGCGGAATGGGAGGTTCCACCGCCTCGCAGAACTCCACCAGCATCCCCGGGCGCATCTCGGCGATGTAAGCTCTTGCAATATCATCCCTGCCCGTTGTCCCAACGATCTTCATGCTCTGAGCTCCCTGAGCTTCGAATGGGTCCGCATGGCCGCCAGCACGCCATCCCCCGCAGCGATTGCGGTCTGGCGCATGATACCTCTTCCGACATCGCCGATCAAATGAAGAAGTCCATCACGCTTAAGGCCGGCCACCCGGGCAGCAAGCCTCTCTGTGATAAAGTCGAGCCTGGGCTCTCTCCCGATCGCGAATAGAACATAGTCCGCCTCAGTGGTGAGATTTCCCCCCGGCGTTTCACACTCCACCCCGATCCGGTCATCCCCCAGGCTCTCCAGACGTATGGGGGCAGTCTCGCCATGATACTCGATGGAGCCGATAGCCCCGGCCCGGTCCCGGATGAGAGGCAGGCACTTAACTCTCTCGCTTCTGTTTACTACTATTACCCTGTTTTCGGCTGCAAGACTCAGGGCATAGTCGAAAGCTGCATCACCCGATCCCACTATCAGGATACGCTTACCCCGAACATCCCTGATTGGATAGACCTCTGAGAACACCCGG
>JAUVJV010000149.1 GCA_030592245.1 Candidatus Eiseniibacteriota bacterium | reverse complement strand
GGATGGCAAGAACGACTATGGCGCCCAGGTCAGCTCGGGAGTCTATGTGGTGCGAGCCGCAGCCGGCAGCAACTGTGCCTCTCAGAAGGTCATCCTGGTGAAGTAGACCCATCCGGGACCCTGGGTCCCGGCGGTTCCAACGCGTTTGGCCGCGCAGGCTTCAACACCTTGACGCTCCTGCCGCTCTTTGCTACCTTCCATACACTATGGATGCCGCCGACGACAATCACTGGATGAAAGAGGCGCTTGCCGAGGCGCGCAAGGCGCTTGAGGCCAACGAGGTCCCGATCGGTGCGGTGATCGTAAGCGAGGACAGGGTGCTGGGAAGAGGCCATAACAGGATCGAGACCTTAAAGGACGCCACGGCGCACGCCGAGATAATCGCGATAGGTGCCGCCTCCGAGGCCCTCGGCGACTGGAGGCTCGAGGGCTCGACCCTCTATGTCACGGTGGAGCCCTGTATGATGTGCCTGGGCGCCATATTCCTCTCGAGGATATCCCGCCTGGTCTTCGGGACCTATGACAAGCGAAGCGGCACATGCGGCGGGGCGCTGGAGCTGGGCAGGTTGAAATATATGGATCGAGAGCTTACGATAGAGGGTAATGTGCTGGAGGATGACTGCCGGGCCCTGCTCCAGGAGTTTTTTGTCAGGGTGAGGCAGAAGGGTAATCCTTGAGCGAATACATAGCGGAGAGATGCCAGAGTGGTTGAATGGGGCGGTCTCGAAAACCGTTGAGCGGGCAACCGTTCCGAGGGTTCGAATCCCTCTCTCTCCGCCACTAATTACCAGTATGACCTAGTAGCTTCGGGGTTCCATCCCCGACGGCGTTTGAATAGAACGCAGCCATACGGAGAGATGCGAGAGTGGCTGAATCGGCGTGACTGGAAATCACGTGAACGGGCAACCGTTCCGAGGGTTCGAATCCCTCTCTCTCCGCCACTTAATTTTCCCACGTTTTCCATGTGGCTTGAGCACGGTCCTCCAGGGCTCGAAGGCGCGGAGAATCCCGATGCCGATCCACATACAGCCATTGAATTCACTCCGAGTGTGGCATAGTCATGAAGAGGGGGCCTGCTCGCCGTCTATGGCGTTTGCGGGCAGGTCTGCATCAGCGAGGCTACGGCCCTTGGCGGCATAATGGTGCTGGACTGCGCGGATGGGCTTCATTCTCCTCACTATAGCTTCTGTGCCAGTGTCACCTGGGAGGGCCCGGCTATCGAACCGAGCACATGGGGTGGTGTGAAGAGCCTCTTCACAGAGTGAGAAGTGCACCTGGACCGGGTCCTGGAGCCCGGTGCTCCCGGAACATCTGCAATTGTCCAACCTGATTTCATCCACTCCTTAAGAGCTCACGAAACTTGACTTTGGCCGCCGCTTGCTATAGAAGTAACATTACTGGAATGACCCTGGGTCAAACGGTGAGAACTGGCCATTGAAAAAGATTGTAATCAGGATAGGTGAGATTGCCCTTGAGGGGGAACTCAATGATTCCAGGACGGCCCGGCTGGTGTGGGAATCTCTTCCTATTGAGGCCAATGGGCAGACCTGGGGGGACGAGATCTACTTCCGGATACCCGTTAGCGCGGACCTGGAAGACCCTAAGGCCGTGGTGGACCTGGGAGACTTAGGCTACTGGCCCGATGGCCACGCGTTTTGCATCTTCTATGGCAGGACGCCTGCCAGCAGCGGGGACGATATCGTTCCTGCCAGTCCCATCGATGTCATAGGCCGGGTGACCTCGGACGTAGCGGTTCTCAAGGGCATAAGCAGTCCCGGACTTGTGATCATAGAAAAGGGGATGTAGCTCAGATGGGAGAGCGCTGCCTTCGCAAGGCAGAGGCCGGCGGTTCGAATCCGCTCATCTCCACCACTGAAGGGGTCAGGTCGTGAACAGAGTCCCATCATCATTCACGATCTGACCCCGACCTTTTTCATACTGTTCACTCGCAAATGCCTAGGCGAATCAAGGGGGAACGAAGCATGATGAGATTCTTTGAACGAAGCAGAACGCACCGGCTTGGGCTCTTGATACCGGTACTGGCGAGTGTTGCGATGTTCGCGGTCTCCTGCAGCAAAGTGCCCCTCACCGGGCGAAGCCGGTTTCTCTTAGTCGACGAGACCACGGAGCTTCAGATGGGAGTGACCGGCTATGAGCAGGTGCTTGAGGAGTCGAACCTCTCAGGGGATGAAGAGCTGGTGAGTCGAGTGCGTACCATCGGCGAGGCCATCGCCGAGGTTACCGACCGCGATGATTTCGCCTGGGAATTCAATGTGATCGAAGCCGACTCGGTCGCGAACGCGTTCTGCCTGCCGGGAGGAAAGGTGGCGGTCTATACAGGGATCACCGATCTGGCCGGGAGCGATGACGAGCTGGCAACGGTCATGGCTCACGAGATAGCTCATGCGATCGCCCGGCACGGCGCGGAGAGGATGACCCAGATGCTGATGGTGGAGCTCGGGGGAATGGCCCTCGGCGAAGCCTTGAACACCCAGACCGAGACCACGCTGGAGCTCGCCAGCATTGCCTACGGCGTCGGAAGCGGACTGCTCTATGTGCTTCCTTACAGCAGGACGCATGAGAGCGAGGCCGACTATATGGGGCTTATGTTTATGGCCAAGGCCGGATACGACCCGAGGGCGGCGGTCAGTTTCTGGCAGAAAATGCAGGAAAGGGGAGGCGCGGCCCCACCCGAGTTCCTTTCCACCCATCCCAGTCCCGACACCAGGATAGACGATCTCCAGGAGTGGATGCCCGAGGCGCTCAAGCACTATGAAAAGACCCGCTAAGGCGCCGGAATTCACAAAGCCGGGGTCAGGTACCGATTTGTGAATTCACAAATCGGTACCTGACCCCAGGATTGTGAATTCACAAATCGCGGCTTGACCCCATGCCTGTTTGCTGCTATCTTCTTGGCGCACAAGAACGTCAGATCGGTGTCAGCATAGAGTTTTCTTGCAACAATTTACACCGGTATATGGGTTCCGGGTCGTGCTAGACGGGGAGGTAGCGGTGCCCTGTAACCCGCAACCCGCTGTAGCGGGGTTGAATTCCTTTCTGAGGTCTTGTCTTTTTGGGAAAGCGGCAGGATAAGCGGTGTTGAAAACCAGGTCCTGCGCAATGAAGACTTGTGAACCCCGTCAGGACCGGAAGGTAGCAGCGGTAAGCGAGACCCTTCATGTGCCGCAGGGGCACCTGGTTGGAGCTGGCTGTCCTGCAGGCGCCCCGGACGCTTGATCAAAGAAGGGTGCACGGCCTGGATTATAGATAAGGACCTGAAAAGGCTATGGCTGAGGAAGGCAAGAACTACATCGTCATTGCCCGGAAGTGGCGACCGGGAACCTTCGACGATGTTATCGGTCAGGAGCATGTGACCCGCACCTTGAAGAACGCGATCACGGGCGGGCGGGTAGCTCACGCCTACCTCTTCAGCGGACCTCGCGGAGTGGGTAAGACCACGGTGGCCCGGGTGCTCGCCAAGTCGCTCAACTGCACCGAGGGGCCTACCACCGATCCCTGCGATGAGTGCGCGGCGTGCAAGGAGATTGCCCAGGGCACCAGCATGGATGTCATAGAGATCGACGGTGCGTCCAACCGGGGCATCGATGAGATACGTAACTTAAGAGAGAGTGTGCGGTACGCCTCGGTCGGGGGCAAGAAGAAGGTCTATATCATCGACGAGGTGCACATGCTCACCCAGGAGGCCTTCAACGCGCTCTTGAAAACCCTGGAGGAGCCGCCGGCGCACGTGGTGTTTGTGTTTGCGACCACCCAGCCTCTTAAGGTCCCGCAAACCATCGTCTCCCGCTGCCAGAGATTCGACTTCAGGCGCATTCCTGCAAGCATGATCTCCGAGAGGCTCAAGCAGGTTTGTGAGACCGATGGCTACAAGTGTGACGAGAGCGCTCTCGCCCTGATCGCGCAGCGGGCCGAGGGAAGCATGCGCGACGCCCAGAGTATGCTCGAGCAGGTCCTTGCCTTCAGCGGAGGCAGTGCTAAGGATGAGGACATCGGATCCATAATGGGGTTCCGGGGAAGCGAAGCGGTTTCCGCTATTGCCGGGGCCGTGATAGCGGGCGATGAGGCAGAGGTGCTTAACCTGCTCGGTGAGGCCTTCGATGGGGGAGTGGACCCGCTTGACGTGGTTGTCTCGCTTACCGAATGGACAAGGTTCCTGCTCATTGCTTCGATCGATCCCAGGTCACGCGAGCTGCTTTCATTAACGGAAGAGACCAGGAAGAAGCTGGTTAAGATGGTCAAGGGGGTCTCCACCGAGCATCTCCTGAGCCTCCTTTCGATGATCGCGGACGCGGAGAATAACATCAAACGCGCCAGCCACCAGCGATATCTTCTGGAGACCGTGGTGTTGAGGATGGCCAATGTTAAAGCCATCGCCAGGGTCTCCGACATAGTCGAGATGCTTAAACAACCCGCTGCCGGCAGCGGATCGGGCACCGGCAGGGGGTCGGGGGGAAAACCTCCTGAGTCCGAGCCGGAGACCCCGACCAGGGGCCGGACTGAGTCTGCTGCCCCGGGCAGGTCGGATGAGAGCAAGGCGGAGAAGAGTAAGCCGGGTAGGGCCAAGCCGGACAAGGGTAAGTCAGACAGTAGCACGGCGGACGGGATTGCGGTGGGTGCAGGTATGTCTCTTCCCGGGTCCGACACCGCGTTCGATGGGGCACGAAAGGCTGGTGATGTCATACACTCCTGGCAGGATGTCATCGAGCACCTGAGGGAGACCAAGATCGGCCTGGCCTCGATTCTCGACCTGTGCGAGCCGCCGAGGCTCTCCGAGGGCGTCTACTGGATTGATGTGCCCAGCTCGTTTCACGAGAGCCAGGTCCGCAAGGGGCAGAACCTGAGGATATTGACAGAGCAGGTGCAGAAGCTTACCAATACCTCGGTGACGATCAAGGCCAGGGTGAGGATTAAGGAGGAAACCAGGACCGCAACCGTAAGCGGGGGCGGGACCGTAAGCGGGAGCGCGACCGGGCCCGAAGCCGGGACTGAATTCGAAGCCAGACCAGAGATGAGAGCACCCGTCGAGCCCCAGGCAGCCGACATTGCCTCTGTGGTCAAGAATGATCCCGTTGTCCGGGCGCTCGTGGAGAATCTTGGTGGCAAGGTCGTCGGAATACGGCGAAGGAAAGACGGTCCGCAAGGCGAAAGGACGGCCTGAGGAGGTGAGTTTTCTTGCCTAAGAAGTTCGATTTCATGAAGCAGGCTCAGAAGCTCCAGAGTGAGATGCAGCGAGTCCAGGAGGAGCTTGGAGACAAGACGGTGGAAGCCACAGCCGGTGGTGGAATGGTGACGGTGGTCGCCAACGGGAAACAGGAGATCGTCAGTCTCAAGATAGACCCTGAAGTCGTGGACAAGGACGATGTGGAGATGCTGGAGGATCTCATTGTAGCAGCTGTGAATGAGTCAAAGAAGCGTGCACAGGAACTTGCGATGAACGAGATCGGAAAGGTGACCGGAGGGCTCGGAATCCCCCCCGGACTCATTTGAAGAGGTAGAACTTGCTTGGAAGTTCGGAGAAAATCGAGAGGCTCATTCAAGAGCTTTCTAAGATGCCTACCATCGGCAGAAGGACCGCTCAACGCATAGCCCTTTATCTGCTAAAGGCTCCACGTGAAGAGGTGACTTCCCTGGTCAGCGCCCTGGTCGAGATGAAGGAGAATGTAGGATACTGCGCGGAGTGCGGAGCGATCACCGAAAGTGATCCCTGCGCGATCTGCGCGGACCCGAAGCGGGAGCGTAGTGCGATCTGTGTGGTGGAAGAACCCGGCAATGTCATGGGAATCGAAAAGACGGGCGAATACAGGGGGCTCTATCATGTGCTCCACGGAAGGCTCTCACCGCTTGACGGGCTGGGGCCGGAGGACCTCTCAATAGACCGGCTGACCGAGAGGATAAAGGCCCTGGGTGTCAAGGAGGTCATCATAGCGACCAACCCTACTGTCGAAGGGGAGGCTACGTGCAGTTATCTTGCCCAGGTTGTTAAGCCCCTGGGGGTGAAGATCACCACTATTGCCCGGGGGGTTCCCATGGGAAGTGATCTTGACCTGGCCGACGAGATGACCCTGGCGAGATCGATCCAGGGGCGTGGCGAAGTTAAATAGAGGAATACCCGGGAGGATAAGATGAG
>JAUVJV010000274.1 GCA_030592245.1 Candidatus Eiseniibacteriota bacterium | reverse complement strand
CGGCCATTCCAGCGCCGTCAAAAACTATATCCACTCCGGTGGAAACGCCGAAGCCGAAGGAGCGCGACTCACCGCCGGGACTTGCGACCTCAATATTGGTCCCGATGTCGGACTCACCTGAGAAGAAGACACTGAACGAGCAGTCTCCCTGCCGGGCGGCAGAGACATCGATATTCAGGCGAAGATAGAGGTTCTCACCGTCATAGCCATAGTGAAAACCCTTCAACACATCACCGCCGGCCCGCTGCATGGCACCGCCTTCGGCATCATCCATGTAGGCAGCTCCATCCCACTCCCCGGGTGAAGTAAGCTTGCCGTCGATCGCGGGTGAGATGGCCTGCGTAATCGATCTAGTGGGTTCACTCCCTCCCACCGCCACTATGGGCAATGATAGATAGTCCGGGGGCTCGTGACCGGAGAGCGTATAGATCCGGCTCAAGGTTCCGCGGAAAGCCTCGTCGAAGACCTCGTCCTTGCCCGAGCCCTGGTCCAGGCCGTACCACCAGAACCAGTCGCTCCCCTCCGCGATATAGGCCTCATTGAGCACCTGGGAAAGGCCCTCGGCCGAAAGCGAGGCCCGGTTCTTCTCGATATAGTCGCGGGCCAGCTTAAGGTAATCCCAGGCCGTGTTTTCCTCGCCCTCGCCGATCCAGGTATCGAAGTTGGGCATGATCCAGGAACCGGGAGCGAGCTTGCCCAGGGTCACCTCGGGCGGAGATAGCTCAAGAAACTCCGAGACCGTGACGGGCACGATCCACCGGGCCTCTTCCAGCTGGGAATAGAATGAGTGGAAGAACTCCTTGCCGTCATTCTCGAAATGCTCCCAGGCGTTTTCGCCATCCATGATGATGGGAACCACATATTCGCCGTCCAGGGTCTGGATGGCCTCGTGAACAGCGAAGAGCTTCCTCATCATGTCATTGGCGGCGTCGGTACCGTTCATCTTGGAGTACTGGAAGCCTATGTCATCGGAAAGCCTGTGATCGCGGAAGATCATTGCGACCCTGGAATCCCCCTCCCCGGCATAGTACATCCTGTACTTCTGCTCTGCGGAAAGTTTCCCCACTCCCAGGGACTTCGCCAACACCTCCTCGTCGGTCGCGAGCCATTTGATTCCTGCATCCGCCACCAGCGGCAGGATCGCCTCGGACACTGAACCCTCTGAGGGCCACATGCCCCTGGGCTCGCTGCCGAAGAGCTTCCTGTGATAGTCGCAGGCCATCATGATCTGGGCCTCGGCGTCCTCGGGATAGGCGAAACGCTCGCCGGGCAGCTCGACCATGGGACTGGCCGAGAGCGCGATATCGGTATCGCACAAGAGCGGAAGAATGGGATGGTAGAAGGGGCAGGTTATGATCTCGAGCTGTCCCTTTGCCTCGAAGTCCTTATGGACCTGGATCACATTGGCCATGATCTTCATCTGGCTCTCGATGATCTCCGCCTTGTCGCGCTCGGTGAAATCCCGTCCCTTCTCCACGAGATGCTTTACCGTGACGAGGCCGCCATCCGGGAGCATTACCTCACCTTCCTTGAAGTCCGGATCGAACTCCGAGAGGTTGAACCAGGCCTGGAGGTCCCGCCAGTCGGCGTCGGTGAAGTTTAAGATGCTCTCATCGAGGTCTCCGGGGCTGTCGCCCAATTTCTTCCCCGCGAGCTCGGCGAACCTGGGATATATCTCCAGCATGGTCTCCCAGGGCATCCGGAAGAAGTTCCGGAGGATGAAGGCCTTATCATCCTGGCTGAGCTGGGCGGGCGCCGTCAAGGTAAGGCGCATCCACTTGTCACAGCCCGGCATGAAGCCGGTGCTCCCGGCTTTCTTCCAGGCCTCGTAGCCCGCCACCATGTCCTCCAGCTGGGACAAAAGGACGGGGGTCAGGTTGACCGTGAACTTAAGCTCCGGATAGTCGGCCAGGATGGCGATCATGTCGTAGTAGTCCTTGATCCCGTGGATTCTCACCCAGGGCTCAAGGTATTCACCCGTCGCGGGATCCTTGAAATACCGCGGCTGGTGCTGGTGCCAGAGTATCACCAGGTGAAGGGGCTTGGCATGCCCTGAGAGCATCTGGACTACGGGCTTTACCGAGACGGCTGTACCTCCCCAACCCGATGTGTCGAGCGATCCGTCGGGTAGCACCTTTACGATCGAGTTCTTACCCCCGTAGGGATCGGGTATGAACTCGGGGTTGCCGGGATCCGCATGCCAGTCCGAGCCTTCGACCACGAACTTGTATTGGTACTGGCCCGGCTGGAGCTCCAAGGTTATCTGCCAGATGCCATCGCCGGCCTCCGTCATCGCCTCGGCGGCGGGCGCCCAGCTATTGAACTCTCCCGCTATGAAGACCACCCCTGCCTCGGGCGCGTAGAAAGAGAAGGTCACACCGTCGGCCGTTGAGAACGGGGCACTGGCAGGAGCGGGCGAGGTCTGGGCAGCACCCGGGCCGGATGCCGCAAGCAGCGCCAGCACCGCAAACAGAAGCGCGAGCCTGTGGCTGAAGTTTGCTGCTCTCATGTCGCGAATCCCCCTGTCTCACTAATCTTTCTGGAATGTGGCCTTCAGAATCGCTTCCTCTTCGATAATCTTGTTTATCTTCTCGCAGGCTGCCTCCATCGCGGCCGTGACCGACTTCTTGCCATCCAGCGCAGCCTGCATCTCCGGGTTGGTATCATTCTCGATCTCGGGATAGCTGCCCACGGGCGGCCTGGCCTTGGCATACTTCATCTGCTCCATGAAGGTCTTCAGATATGGATGCCTCGCGTGATCGACCATGTCATCGGAGAGCACATTGACAGGAATCTGCCCCAGCACGTCGGCCCACCTGGTCTGCGCTTCCTTGCCTGCCACGTGCATCATGAACTTGCATGCCTCAGCCGGATGCTCAGACGTGATGAAGACCACCAGGTTGTTGCCCCCGACATTGGTGGCATGGCCCGCGGGCCCGGCGGGCACCAGGGCCACGCCGAAGTCTATGCCCCCACCCTGGAGGCCCTGGACCGCCCAGGGGCCGTTCAGGATCATGGCGTACTTGCGGTTCTGGAAACCCATGTCGTCGCGGATGCCCCCGCTGCGCCAGGCGCCACCCTCGATGCCGTACTTCTCGTAAAGATCCACCTTGAACTGGAATCCGGCGACGGCCTCGTCTTCGGCGAGCGCGCACCTCTTCATGTCATCGCTTATGAAATCTCCCCCGAAGGAATAGATGAAGGGAAGCGACCACCACAGCGAATTCCGCATGCCGAAGCCGAAGATCCCATTCTCCTTATCCGTGATCTTCTGACCATACTCGACGAACTCCTCCCAGTCCTTGGGAGGCTGCTCGGGATCGAGGCCGGCCTCGCGGAAGAGGTCCTTGTTATAGAAGAGGCAGAGTCCGTTGACCTGGTCGGGAATCCCGTAGATCTTCTCGTCGATGATGCAGGAGTTCATGGCCACCGGCCTGATCTCATCGGCGATCTCCCTGGCGCCATAGTCGTCGAGGGCATGCAGCGCTCCCCGGATCGCGAGCTTGGGCAGGAAGGCCACGTCCACGCGGCCGATGTCGGGGGCGGTCTCGGTGGCGAGCGAGGTCAGCACCTTGGGCTCCATCCCGTCGAAAGGAATGTTTACGGTCTCCACGCTTATGCCGGGATTGGCCTGCTCGAACTCCTCGATGAAGCCGAAGAAGAGCTCCTGCTCCTCCTTGCTATAAGTCTGCCAGACGGTGATGGTCACACCCTCATCCGCGGTTTCCTTGCCGCAGCCCACAAAAAGAATCAGAGCCGCAAGCATGACAGGGGCCAGGTACCTCATTACGCTACCTCCTTTTTCTGTTTACCTTCCCGTTCCATTTCCTTATCGTCGTTCCTGCTACTCCTTCACCGCACCCTTTGTAACACCTTCGATGAAGTATCGCTGGGCAAATACGAATATCACTGAGATCGGAACTATCGAGACCGCGCTGGCCGCCATCTTCAGGGTATAGAGCTGTTCATGCTGCTGCTTGAACATGGCCAGCCCGACCGGCACGGTATAGAGACTTTCCTTGTTGGTGACGATCAGCTGCCACAGGAAATTGCTCCAGTGGAACTGAAACGTGAGCAGGAAGAGCGTTGCAATGATGGGAAGCGACAGCGGAACCACGATCCTCCTGTAGATCTGAAAGTCGCCGGCCCCGTCGATCTTGGCCGCGTCCACCAGGCTCCTTGGTATGGTCGCCATGTATTGCCTGAGGAGAAACAGCCCGAAAACATTGGCCAGGTGGGGTACCACCATCGCCCTGTAGG
>JAUVJV010000077.1 GCA_030592245.1 Candidatus Eiseniibacteriota bacterium | reverse complement strand
TGGCACTGGCCAGCGGCCCTCCCGAGGTTACGGTAACGTCGAAGGTCGTGGGACCGGTGGGAAGCGTGCTGTTGTGGACAACCACGATTGAGGTGGGACTGTCCGTCCAGACCGGGAGCTCCGGGTCGCCGAAAAGATTGGAGCTGAACATATTCTTGCGCGACGCCTCGTCATTGTCCGGGCCATAATCACCGTCCCAGAGCGAGTTGAAGTCCATCGCATAGTGATACTTGTTATCACCGTGGATCTGACCCATGCGGTACTTGCCATTGGACCAGATTTCCTCCCACCACCTGTACTCCTGGCCCTGGTTCCAGGGCCAGTCGGGGTCGTCCCAACCGACGCAATAGTAACTTGTGCGGCTGGAGGCAACGGCTCCGATACCCCAGTTTGCAACGATGAAATCACCAAGGCACGGGGAAGTTCTATCCATCTCACCCGAAAGACAGGCCCCTACGAGCGCATAGGGCTTCTTGCCACCGGTGGGCGGATTGTAGTCCTTCGTGCAGAGGTCATACCATTCGCCCTCATCGTCCTGGTAGTAGCCGTCACCGTCATCCCAGGCCCAGATCAGCCTGTAATTACCGTAATAGTTCCCATGACCACTCGGGAAGGCAAAGCCACAGCCGAGGCCCACCCGGGTCTCGAAGTTGGTAGCCGTCACGGGATAGTCATAGGCATATGATGTGGGGTGAATACCCGCGGCCTCGTAGAGCCGGTCATATGTCACGCTTGCGGGATCAAGGAAATCACCCCGGACCCATTCTGCCACGGTCGCCATGTCCGTGGGGTCATAGCCGGGCTCGACGAAGTTTGCGAACGCGGCTCCGAACACTGCCTTCTTGGGCCATGATCCGGCAGGAGGATTCTTCTCATAGTCGAGGATATTGGCAACGATGGTTCCCACCTCTGTCGCCGACCTGCTCGCGATTCTTCCCACATACGTGTCGGGAAGCCAGGTAACCACATCGTCGTCAATCTCGCCGTAACGCCCGTCATTGTCGGTATCCCAGTCATAAGCGGCCCCTATGGCGCCGTCCACGACATCGGAGAAATAGTAGTCGCACGGGACATCCTCCATCGCCCTGCAATACCGGCACGGGATGGTATTGGTATCGCCGAGAAGCAGTACATAGTCAAACTTGGGCGTTGAATCATCCAGCCTGAGGAAGTTCCTGATCTTCTCCTGGGTGTCGATTCCCGAGAAATTGGCCTCAATCCAGGAGAGCATATATACCTCGGTGGGTACGCCCTTCCTGGTCTTCCAGGCAGCCAGCGTTTCAGCATGGGCCTCGAAGGTCGGTGTGGTTATGATCGCGTACTGGGGGTTGCTCAAGTCATATAGCGGTGCGGGGGGTGAATCCGCAGCGTGAGGGTCGTTCATCTCATAGTAGTTCTCGATGATCTGGGCAGCCAGGGGCTCGAAACTCCTCGAGCGCCGTGAAAGGGCCATATCTTCCGAGGCCTGCACACTGACAGCCATAGAGTACGACACATCTATCGAATATGAGGATACAAACGTAATCTCGCCGCCTGATGTATACTGAATGGGAGCAAGCACGATTTCAACCATGCGATGCCCTCGAAATTCACGCTCACCGGTGTAGCGATAGGTGACAGCGGGTATCAGGTCCGGGATCTGCTCGGGCGCTGGAGGCGGCTGATACGTCGGGTCGCCGAGCAGCATCGGGGGCTGCCTCATCAGGTAATTGGGATGCACACCAAGAACTCTCCGCTGGCCGGGGGTAATCGTCACCAGCACGTCAGTGGCTGCATAGGGAATCTCGAAGTTGAGCTTCCGGGTAGGAAGCACCGGATAATAGGGGTTGGTGCTCGACCCAAAATCATCGATAGCGTAGTAGACGCTCTCGCCGGATGTCCGGAGCTCCGGCTCATGCACCTCGTAGAAGTGGCTGCTGATTCCGGATGTAGCGGCACCCGCGAACACCAGGATGCCGGCCAAAGCCGTCAGAACTGCCAGGAGACCATGCCTGCTCATTCTCGTACCTCCCCTTGTTGTCTGTGGATCCAATCGCCGCCCTTACGGCTCAACAAATAAACGAGCCCATATGGGCTCGGCAATTGTTTCCCTCAGTTGATGTCATCGACCCTTTCATCATCAGTCGTTTTATACATTATACCAGACCGGAGGGCCTGTTTTCAAGTGATTTCGGGCGCGGTGGCGCGACACCGCTCTCAGATGAGGGGACGGGATGGGCGGATCGGCTCGCGAATTCACACATCGGTACCTGACCCCAGGTTGTGAATTCACAATTCACGAGCTGAGGCCGATGTGTTATGTTGGAGAAGATATGAAGCAGAATCAACGCTGGGATGAAATCTGGAGTGAGAAGAGGCGGGTAACCTCAGGCAGGTTGGGGGCTTTCCTGGCCAAGGATGTTATCCACAGGACGGTTACGGGTATCCTCCGGCGGGAGATACCTGGCCCGGGAGGCAGGAGAATACTGGAGGAGGGATCAGGCACTGGCATGGTGTCCCTCGGCCTGGCGGAGCGGGGCGCGGCCGTCTTCCTCCTGGATAAGTCTGATGAGGCCCTGGCTTTCTCAAAGACCCGGTTCACCGAGGCCGGCAAGGATCATCTTGCCACTCAGGCGTCCATACTCGATCTGCCCTTCAAGGACGGCTCCTTTGACTCAGTCTGGAGCGGCGGCGTGATCGAGCACTTCACCCTTGAGCAGCAAATCCGGATCCTCAAGGAAATGCTCCGCGTCACGCGGTCCGGCGGCAGGGTAATTGTGATAGCCCCATCGGCAGATGCGCGCATCTACGGCAAGGCCAAGGCTCACGCCGACCGCCGTAAGGCTTGGCAGCCGGGTTATGAAGTGCCCATATCCTCACTCGGCGAGGTGGCGAAGGGCGCAGGGGTCGATCTCGCGCGGGAATACCGGGTGGGCCTCCTGGCCGAACTCCACTTCCTCAAGTATTACTTCGGGAACTCGAAACCGCTCCGGATGGCCTGGGCCGGCCTGGTGGAAGTCATAAGCCGAATCCTCTTTCCCCTCAATCGCCTCCCCGGCTATCTCCTGGTCTCGGTTTTTGAAAAGGAATCCTGACGGGCCACCTATCTACACTATCCGATGAGAGATCTAGCGCGAGGTTCGAGGACTGGTAGGTTCGAAGGCCGTCGGGCCAGCCTCTCAACCCGGCTACGACCGATTGCGCAGGTGAAATGCTCTAATCTGGCAGGCTCGCAGGCCTCAGGCCGGCAGGTTAAAAAGAGTGCGGGTGTTTTTCTCGGTCAGCCGGTCAACTTCTTCAGCGGGTTTATCCAGGAACTCGGCAACGCGCCCCAGCACGTACTTCACATGCGCCGGCTCATTGCGCTTGCCGCGGTATGGCACCGGGGTCAGATAGGGGCAGTCGGTCTCGATCAGGATCCTGTCCTCAGGGATCCATTTCAAGATCTCCTGTGCCTTCTTGCCATTATAGGTGATGGGTCCGGCGAAGGAGATATACAGACCCAGCTCGACACCCTGCCGGGCAAGGTTGAGATCACCCGAAAAACAGTGAAGCACCCCGCGGCTGACCTTCTCGTCCTTTAGGATGTGCATGGTCCGCTGGTGGGCATCCCGGTCGTGGATGATTATGGGAAGGTCGGGGTTCTTCGCCAGCCCGATCTGCAGCCTGAACGCGTCTTCCTGGATACGCCGGGGGGAGAGGTCCCTGTAAAAGTCCAGCCCGATCTCCCCGATGGCAACCACCCCGGGGTGATCGGCGAGTTCTTCCAGGGCGCTCAACACATCGAGGTTCAGCGTTTTTGCGTCGTGAGGGTGGATGCCCACGGCAACATGGATATTGTCATGGTCCTCCGCCAGGCGCACCGCGGCCTCGCTGGAGGGCAGGTCGAAACTGGCATTCACGATCGCGGTCACACCGGCCTCGCGGGCTCTCTCCAGGACCGCCCGGAGGTCCTTCCGGTAGGCCTTATAGGTCAGGTGGGCGTGGCTGTCTATCACGCGGCGGCCTCAGGAGATCCTGGACCCGGGTGAAGCTTCGGCGTCCGGCACCAGCACGATAACCTTGTCTCCGTCGGTCGCGGCCAGGAGCATGCCGCGGGACTCGACACCACGTATCTTGGCGGGCTTGAGATTAGCCACCACTATGACGTTCTTGCCCGTAAGCTCTTCCGGGGCGTAATGCTCGGCGATCCCGGCCACGATCTGGCGGTCCTCCCCGCCGATATCGACCTCGATCTTCAGGAGCTTATCCGCCCCTTCCACCATCGTGGCGCTCTTAACGTGCGCCACGCGGAGGTCCATTTTCTTGAAATCCTCAAACTCAAGAACTCCCATCTGCTTCTCCTTCGACTTCTTACCGGTTCCGGCTCCCTGCGCTTTGGCTCTGGCTTGCTCAGACTGGGCCTTCTGGGGTTTGGCTTTCCTCGGCCGGGGGTCCGCGCCGTCGGCTTCGATCCGCGGGAACAGAGGCTTAAGATCTCCGAGTCTCCCGGAGAGACCTTCCCAGGATTCCCGCCAACCAAACGAATTTTTGAAAGTGGTCCCCGAGATCTCCTCATCGATGCCCAGCGTTGTCCACATGTCCTGCGCCTTGCCCGGCATGAAGGGGAACAGGAGAACCGCGATCTCTCTAAGAATCTCGCAGAGCGTGAACAGCACCCGGGCAGCCTCAGGCTTGCCCTCCGGCTTTTTCATCAGCGACCAGGGGGCCCTTTCCTCTATATGGCGGTTGGCCGCACGAATTACCTTGAAGACTTCCGAGATGCCGTTATGGATCTCATAGCGTTCCATGGCGGCCAGATATGCTTTCTGCGTTTCCTGACAAACCGCCCTCATCTCACCACCCGAATCCTCCGCGCGTTCACTCTCCGAAGGTATCCGTCCATCGAAATACTGCTTGATCATGCCGCATGTCCGGCTGACCAGATTCCCGAGATCGTTGGCAAGCTCCGAGTTGTAACGCTGGAGGAACTGTTCCCAGGAAAAGTCGCCGTCCTTGCCGAAGGTCACTTCTCGTGACAGGTAATACCGAAGCGAATCCGGCCCGTACTTCTTTGCGGCATCCAGCGGCTCCACGATATTGCCAAGGGTCTTGCTCATACGCTCACCCTTGAAATTCACGAATCCATGGCCGTAGATGGCTTTTGGCAGCTCAAGACCTGCGCTCATCAGCATAGAAGGCCAGAGTATGCAGTGAAAGCGTGTAATGTCCTTGCCTATTATGTGCAGGTCCGCCGGCCAGTAGCGCTCAAAGGTTTCCTTGTCATCGGGAAAACCGATAGCGGTGAGATAGTTTATCAGGGCATCGAACCAGACGTAGAAAACGTGTTCGGGGTTGGTCGGAACCGGAATGCCCCAGGCTCCACCGGACCTCGAGATGCTGACATCGGTGACCCCTCCCTTGATGAAGCTGACAATCTCGTTCTTCCGGGAGTCAGGCTGGATAAAACCGGGGTTCTTCTCGATGTGCTTGAGCACCGCGTCGGCATACTTGGAGAGCCTGAAGAAAAGGTTCTCTTCCTCAATCCACTTGGGCTCCCGCTTGTGCATCGGGCACTTACCCTCAACAAGGTCGTCCTCCTTAAGAAACCCCTCGCAGGAGACGCAGTACCAGCCGGCGTACGTCGACTTGTATATGTCACCGTTGTCATTTATGCGCCGGAACATCTCCTCCACCGCGCGTTGGTGACCCGGCTCGCTGGTCCGGACGAACCGGTCATATGAGATCTCGATTCCCTCCCAGGTTTTCTTGAAGATATCGGCCATGCCATCGGTAAACTTCTCGGCGGAAAGATCCTTCTTCGCCGCTCCCTTGAGCACGTTCTGGGAGTGCTCATCATTGCCCATTGAGAAGTAAGTGGTGTACCCCTGAAGGCGCTTGTACCTCGCTATGATGTCGGCACACACTTTTTCGTATGCGGTGCCCAGGTGAGGAACATTGTTGGCATAGTCAATCGCCGTCGTGAGATAGAATTTATTGCCCATCGTAGTTCTCGTGATCATCGTCATGCTCATCGTGCTTGTCATGCTCATCGTGCTTGTCATGCTCATCGTGCTCGTCATGCTCATCATGCACGTCGTGCTCATCATGCATGTCGTGCTCATCATGCATGTCGTGCTCATCATGCTCATCATGCATGTCGTGGTCATCATCATCTTCATCCTTGGTGATCACGACTTTCCACACGGTCGAGGCTTTCTTGGCCGGCCCGTCTCTTGTGATCTGGTCCAGCGTGAACCTCATCTCATTTCCGCTTTCGTCCTTCATCACGACAGCCTGGGCGAATATGTCAACATCTGTCACCTTCGCGTCGCCATATGGCGTTTCGACTCTGGCGCCAACCTTGGGCAGCCGCTTGGCAACTTTCATGTAGTAATCCCGCTCATAGGCGAGACAGCACATCAGGCGGCCGCACGCCCCCGAGATCTTGGTGGGGCTGACCGACAGGCTCTGATCCCTCGCCATCTTCAGCGTCACCGGCTCGAATTCCTGGAGCCAGGTCGTGCAGCAGAACCTCCGGCCACAGGACCCATACCCGCCCAGCCGCTTCGCCTCGTCACGTACCCCTATCTGCCTGAGCTCGATACGCGTCTTGTAGACCCCGGCCAAGTCTTTCACCAGCTCCCGGAAGTCCACACGCTCATCGGCCGTGAAGAAGAAGGTTATCTTGCTGCTATCGAGCTGATACTCAACATCAACCAGCTTCATCTTGAGACCCCGCTCCGCGACCTTCTCCTCGCACTTCCTGCGGGCTTCCTTTTCCTTCTGCTTGTTATTCTCATATTTGACCACATCGTCTTCGCTGGCCTTGCGAAGGACTTCCTGGGTGATCGTCCTGATCTTGCTGATCTTGTCAAGGATCTCGCCCGCCCGTATGACCTTACCCATGTCGCGGCCGCGCTCGACCTGAACGACTACGTAGTTGCCTTCCTCTATGGGAATCTGCTTCGAATTGACAAAGTAATCCGTCCGTTCGCCCTTGAACTCCACCTGCACAAATCCGCTTTTGTTTTGCTCTTCCATCTGACCCACCGTCTATTTCAGAAGCCACACAGCCGGATCAAGCGGCTTCTTTCCGTGTCTTATCTCGAAGTGGAGGACCGCCCCCTCGGGAGTGCTGGTCTCCCCTATCACTCCTATGGCCAGGCCCTCCGCGACATTGTATCCCTTCTCCGCAATCATCGACTCCAGGTGACCATACAGGGTGTAGAAACCTTCACCGTGGCTCACGACTATGCAATTGCCGAAACCCGAAAGCGCACCGGCAAAACTCACCACCCCATTTGCCGCGGCCCTTATTTTGGTTCCGGGCATGGTCTTTATGTCTATACCGTTGTTCCTGATAATCGTACCGAACCGCGGGTGAGTCTCAACCCCGAAATTGGCTACTACCTCTCCATCGCATGGCCACATCAGGCGGCCTTTTAGCATCTCGAACGAGGTGCCGGCAAACTCGCTGTCCTCACGCCTGGTTTCCAGATTCACAATCAGATCCTCGAGCTCCCTGCTGGCCTCCTCCAGCCGCTCGGTGAGGTTCTCATAATAATACCTCTTCTCCTTGAGCCGGACAACCAGGGCGTCCCTCTCCTCCTTCTTCAGTTCGAGGTTCCGGGTCTCCATCTCAACTTCCAGCCCTACGCCGTCGATTCTGTTCTTCTTGGCTGCGATGTGGTCCATGAGAACCCTTCGGGTTTCCACCCGCTCTGAGAAGACTGTCATCAGCTCCCGATCATGATCTGCTATCACTGAAAGATAATAGATTCGCTTCGCAAGGTCAGCAAAAGTCTTGGAGAGCAGGATCACCTCCATGGCTTCGACCCTGCCAAACTTGTATAGCGCCCGCAGGCGCCTCTCCAGCATCAGCGTCGCGGAGGCCAGCCTCTCCTCAGCCCTTGCCAGGTCGGCATGCGCGAATTCAAGGTCCTGAAAAAGCACTTCCTGTTTTTCACCTAGCTTCTGCAGGAGTTCCCGGTTCACGTCTATCTCGGCGTTTATCCTGTCGACCTCGGCCTGGAGATCATGCTCTCTCCCCGCAATCTCCAATGCCTGCCGGCGCTTTTCCCTGAGGTCCGCCCTTATACGCTCGAGCTCCT
>JAUVJV010000130.1 GCA_030592245.1 Candidatus Eiseniibacteriota bacterium | reverse complement strand
GCCGGCGCCCTGATCGACCGGATAGGCCGGCGCGCATCGATAATGATCCTGGGCTGCATCCTGATGGTGGTCTCCTATGTCGTCCTGGCCTTTAGCCATGTTGCTCCAGCCATGCCCATGATCGTGCTGGGGGGCGCCTTTATCCTGGTTCCCGCCGCGCTCTGGCCCGCGGTGCCACTTCTTGTGAGGCAGAACAGGCTCGGGACGGCCTTCGGAGTGATGACCCTTGTACAGAACGTGGGCCTGATGGCGTTTCCCTGGCTCAATGGACTCTTAAGAGAGGTCACATCAACCTATACGGCCAGCATGATGATGTTCGCCACGCTGGGCCTGGTGGCTCTGCTGGCAGGGATCTACCTGAGACTCGATGATATGAGAAAGCAAAGCGTGCTCGAGCTTCCTTGACCGGAAAGCCGGCCCACTTCAAGAGGCAGAGCCCTCCTGGTGAAGGGTCTTGCCCCCAGAGAACGCTGTTCCGGCCTCTTTCGGGTGGTGAATTCGACCTTGTCAGGCAGAATGGGCAGGTGGTATAAGTGTGAGGGTGGAAGCCGTCCGAATGTTCGGGCTGTGCGCAGCAAGCATATCTCCCGGGACGCCGGCGAAGGCAGGGGCGTAATATGCAGGACCCTAAAGTGAGCATCGTGATTCTGGTCCACAATGCACTGTTTTGTGTGATAAGAACGCTGAACTCCCTGCGAAAGACAAGGGGAGTTATCTACGAGACGGTTGTCGTTGATAACGACTCTCGTTTGATCACCAAGATCGTTCTGCTTCTGTACTTCGTTATGAAGAGGATAAACCGGCTATTGTTTGTAGGTGAGAATACGCTCTTCTCGAAGGGCAACAATTTGGGTTCCAGGATATCCTCGGAAGACTCCACGCACATTCTTCTCCTGAACTCAGACGTACGAATCAACCGCCCCGACTGGTTAAGTGTCCTGCTCAAGCATCATGAGCGGGGTGCCATCTCGTTCGGGATAGCGGGTGGTAACGATTTCCTTGGAGTGCAATCCGGCGAAGAGTTCCCGAAAAGAGCAGATGGTTTCTGCTTCCTGATAGACAGACATGTTTACCTGACGTACCAGCTGGATGAACATTACCAACACTGGTGGAGTCTACCTGAGTTGCAGGCGAGGCTGCTGAAAGCAGGGCTGAGAGTGAAGGCGATACGAGATTACGACGATTGGATTACTCACTTTGGGGGGAAGAGCGGAAAGGTTAGACAGAGGGTCAATACACCATCCAAGGAAACAGTGGGATCCTGGTTTGATGGATCTGGAGCAGATATCATCGACAGGGTGTGATCCTCTTCCCACCTTCACCCCGGGGTACGGATCGGTTTCATGTGGTTGACGTCTGCAAGTGTTTTGGGTACAGTGCATTTGAAGCAGCAATCATGCCGGTGTTGTCTCTCAGGCGCGACGGCAACCTGGACCTGCGCCGGCTGAATCCAGTTCACCCCTATGACTTGCATTTCTCACCCCGGGAGACATATTGATGACCATTGATGGATCAAGCTCTGATCTTGCGATCAGGCGCTTGAAGATACCGGATGAGGCGGATGTCTGTGCGGGACTCATGTCGGGCTCCGAACCATGGAAGACTCTCCGCCGAACCTACGAGGAGGCCTTCATGATGCTGACCGATCCGGCAAGGGAGGTGTATGTCGCGGTCCTGGGTGGCGAGGTCGTCGGCTTCACAGTCCTGAGAATGGAAGGAGTCTTTGTCGGCTACATTCAGACCGTTGGTGTGTTGCCCGGGTGGAGAAACCGGGGCATAGGGACTCGCCTGATCGATTTCGCGGAGCGGAGGATATTCCAGCGCTTCCCGAATGTCTTTCTCTGCGTGTCATCCTTCAATGAGGAGGCCAGGAGACTGTATGAGCGGCTCGGCTATGATGAGGTGGGCGAGCTCCGGGACTTCATCGTCCCGGGCCATTCGGAGATACTGATGAGGAAGAGTATCGGCCCGCTCTCGGGGTATAAGAAGCCGGCCACCAGCGACGTGCATCTCTTGCGTGGCCAGCCATCGTCTGATATAACCGAACCGGTCGATTGAGAATCTCTGCACTGCGACAAGGGGGACAAAGTGAAAACGCGGGGAATTCCCACCATCAAGTTGCTTCGGTCTATAGAGTTGCTTCGGTCTATAGAGTTGCTTCGGTCTATAGAGTTGCTTCCGTCTATAGAGTTGCTTCCGTCTCTGAAGTTGCTTTCACTTCTTACGCTGGCCTTGCTTCCGGCTCTGCCGCCGTCGGCGTCCGCATCCGAGGCCATGGGCTTCGATTCCGACCGCTGGGTCATGGTGAATGCCCAGGTGGTGGAGCACATGGACAGGACCTGTCTCATGGGTACGGCCTACCTGGGTGATGTCGACTTCCAAGACGGGGTCATCGAGGTAGACGTGGTATTCGACGGAAGGCGGTCCTATTCGGGTTTTCGCTTCCGGGCCCAGTCGGCCGAGGAGTATGAGGAGTTCTATGTGAGGCCCCACAGATCGTCGCTCTACCCGGATGCGCTGCAGTATACGCCGGTCTTTAGCGGCATCTCCTGCTGGCAGCTCTATAACGGGCCGGGGTATACGGCCTCCGCCGAGTTGCCTAAGAATGAATGGGTTCACCTGCGCCTCGAGGTCAAGGGCAACCAGGCCCGGGTCTTCATCGGGGAGAACGAGGTGCCCTCCCTGGCCATAGATGATCTGGGTCACGGCACGAGCCGGGGCACCATCGGTGTCTATGGACGAACCGATGGCTCCGCCTATTTCTCCAACTTCAGTTACACCCTGGACGAGGATCTCCCGGAGCCCTTGAACTTCGATCCCGCGCCTGTGCGTTTCATGCCGCCCGGCATGCTCACCGATTGGGAGATCTCGCGGGCCTTCCAGACTTCCGATATCGAGCTGGACATCTACCCGCCGGAGCAGGGCCTGCCCGAGCTGGAATGGGAGCGCGTTATGCCCGAGGTCTCCGGAATGGTGAACCTCGCGCGTTTCCGGGCAAGAACGGGGAGGCAGCCCGACTGCGTCATCGCGCGCACCACTATTGAGTCCGCCGCCGCGGAAACGAAAGAGTATCTCTTCGGCTACAGCGACTTCATCAGCGTTTTCCTTAACGGCAAGATCCTTTTCTCTGCCAACAGCGCCTACCAGAAGCGCGACCCGTCTTTCCTCGGGATCGTGGGCTTGAACGACGCCATTTACCTGCCGCTTAAGGAGGGCAAGAACGAGCTCATGTTCATGGTGGCCGAGTCATTCGGCGGATGGGCTTTCATCTGCCAGGATGCGAAGGCGGTCTTCATGGATGCTTCCCTGAGCAGCGCCTGGGAGACTCCGGCCGAGTTTTCGGTCCCGGAAGCCGTCCTCTACGATCCGGTCGCGGACGCCATCTATGTCTCCAACTACGATGCCTACAATCCGAGCCGCGGGACCGCCAGGCAGGCCATATCGAAGGTCGCCCCCGACGGGACATTGATCGACATGGAGTGGGCAACGGGGCTTAATAATCCCACAGGGATGGCGGTCCAGGGTGAGAGGCTGTTCGTCGCCGAGAGGGCCGGCGTGGTCGAGGTCGACACCCGGACCGGTGCCATACTTGCGCGGCACGCCCTGCCCGAGCCCGGGTTTCCAAATGATACGGCGATCGACGCCGAGGGGACCCTCTACGTTTCGGATTCCCGCAAGAGCGTCATATACCGTGGCAAGGAAGGCCGGTTCGAGGAATGGGTGGGCGGTCCTGAGATCGCTTCCCCCAATGGCCTGCACGTGCTGGACGGCCGGCTGCTTGTGGGCAATAACGGGGACAATTCGGTCAAGGCCGTCGACCTGGCCACGGGAGAGGTCACCACGGTAGTCCGGCTGGGCCCGGGGATCATCGATGGGATAACCGACGACGGCTCGGGCGATATCCTCGTCTCGCACTGGGAGGGAAGGATCTACAGGGTCTCGCCCTCCGGCGGGGTGGAAAGGCTCCTGGACACGTTGGTTCCCGGGACCTCGATCGCGGACTTCGGCTTCATCCCCGGTCAAGGCCTGTTGGTGGTGCCCACATTCCTGGGTAACACCCTCGCCGCCTACAAGATCGACAATTGACTGCCAGGCTCAACGGTGCCCGGACTCATTACCGCGCGCTTGCAGGGAAGGGATCCATCGGGTACTATCGTCCCACCATCTGCAAAGACCCACAGGAGGTTTCGTCGACATGGAAGAGACCCGCGCCCAGGCATCGATGATACAAGCATCGCCGATCGCCCCTTCGGAACGCATTGTCTCGCTTGATGTCCTGAGAGGCTTTGCGATACTGGGCATACTCATCATGAACGTCGAGAGCTTCTCCATGATCATGGCTGCTTACATCAACCCTACCGCTTTCGGGGACCTTACGGGACTGAACCGTGTGGTCTGGATCCTGAGCCATGTCCTGGCCGATGAGAAGTTCATGTCGATCTTCTCGATGCTCTTTGGCGCCGGCATCCTGATGATCGCCGGAAGGTCGGAGGAGAAGGGGCTAAAAGCGGGCAGCGTGCATTACCGGCGAAGCCTCTGGCTGATTCTCATCGGTCTCATGCATGCGTACCTTCTCTGGTACGGTGACATTCTGGTGGCCTATGGCGTCTGCGCCCTGATCGTGTTCAGGTTCCGGAAGGCACGTCCAGAGCGACTTTTGATAGCAGGGCTTCTCATTGTGTCCGTGGCTTCCCTGCTTTACCTCAGTTTCGGCTATTCCATGCAATACTGGCCGGAGGAAGCCATGGAAGGACCCATGAGATCATGGATGCCGGACTCAGAGCACGCCGCCGAGGAGATAGCCGCATACCAGGGTGGCTGGCTCGACCAGATGAGCCAGCGCATAACGGGGGCGATTGTCCTTCAAACCTTTGTCTTCCTCATATGGCAGGTATGGCGGGTCGTGGGTCTTATGTTTGTCGGGATGGCCCTTTTGACCTGGGGGGTCTTGACCGCCCGGCGTTCCACGCGTTTCTACTTCACCGCCGTGCTTGTCGGTTTCCTGGTCGGTTTCCCCCTTATCATTCTCGGGGTTTACCGTAACTTCCTGGCCGGCTGGTCGCTGGAGTACTCCATGTTTTACGGCCCGCAGCTTAACTACTGGGGCAGTCTCTTCGTAGCCTTCGGTTACATATGCGTGATCATGCTCCTGGTGCGGGCCGCCCGGCCCGGGATTCTCATCCGGGCCCTTGCTGCGACGGGGCGTATGGCCTTTACCAATTACATAATGCAGACCCTGATCTGTACCACCATCTTCTATGGGCACGGCCTGGGGCTTTACGCCAGGATGGAGAGAAAAGAGCAGATACTGGTTGTATTCTGTGTGTGGGTCCTGCAACTCATCGTCTCACCGATCTGGCTTAAACACTTCAGGTTCGGCCCTCTCGAGTGGCTGTGGCGCTCGCTCACATATCGCAGCCGGCAGCCGATGCGAATCAGGAGGGAGGAAGCGAATTGAGTGCTACGCTTTCCGGAGAAAGAGCTGGCGAAACCGCCGGCGAACTTATCGTAAGGCCGTATGAAGATCGCGACAGGGAGGCGGTGATCGAGCTCTGGCAGGCGTGCGAACTCGTGGTTCCCTGGAATGACCCGGAGCGTGATATCGAACGCAAGCTCAGGGTCAACCCAGATCTCTTTCTCGTGGTAGAGGTCGACGGAGAGGTCGCCGAATTCTACCGGAGTATCGGCTACAAGACGGATGATGTCTTAAGCATGGGCAAGCGCCTGGAAGAGGATGAGCCCTGCAAGGAGGAGACCAGTTGAGTCTCTCAGGCGCGATGAATCTGGAGTCAATCCCGGGAGAGCTCCGGGCCAGGAGGGCATGCGTGCGAAGAGGGTTTGTAGGTTTCGTCCTTGTGTCGATGATTCTCATTCTCGGCACAGCCGGTTTGACCGCCGGATCCGATGAGTCCGTCGGCACAGCCGGTATGATGCCGGGTGAAAACGAGGGGGGCCACGGCCCGTGGGTGGAGGCGCATAATACTGGCTGGGCCTTCCATCTCGATAATGACGCGTTCACGACCATTAATAACGATCAGGATTACACAGGTGGGTTTGCCTTTACACTTTCAGGCCGCCGCGCAGCTGAGTGTTTCTTCTCCCTGGACGGGTTGTTGGGAGGCTTGAACAGGATAACCGGGGTAGGCAGGCTCTATGACCATCCCGATGAATTCGAACTCCACAGTATCAAATTCGGTCTTATCGCCGTCACACCCAAGAACATGTCCATCTCGGAACCCATATGTGATGACCACCCATATGCGAGTTTGCTTTTCATGGCGAATACGCAGCAGCGAGTGGTTCCCAATCACGCGGTATCGTGCCAGACAGCTCTGACCTTCGGCATCCTGGGGACGAGAGTGGCAGAGGGGGCCCAGAGAGTTATACACGAGGCATTGGACCAGCAGCTTCCCCAGGGCTGGTGCAACCAAATTTCCGATGGTGGCGAACCGACAGGGAAATATACCATTCTGCTTCAATGGGCTCTGGCCCAGAGCAGGCGGGACAGGCCTGCCCATTACGAGCTCAAGACTTCGGCCGAAGCCAATGCCGGGTACACTACGGACGCGGCACTTGCGGTATCCGGACGGTTCGGAAGGATCAGCACTCCCTGGTGGAGTTTCAACCCTCATCAGGCCGAGTACATCAGCCCCGGACCGCTTGTGAGCAAGGAACCGGCCG
>JAUVJV010000122.1 GCA_030592245.1 Candidatus Eiseniibacteriota bacterium | reverse complement strand
AGATTATCAGATAATCCCAGGTCTCGTCCATTATGAATGTTCGATTCACTTCTGCAGCCTCGCGGGAGTCATTGCTAGAAAAATGGAGCGGGAAACGGGACTTGAACCCGCGACATCCACCTTGGCAAGGTGGCGCTCTACCACTGAGCTATTCCCGCTCAACTGATCTTTCATGATAACCTAGAACACCTTAAGGCGTCAACCCGGATAGGTCAAGAGCCAAGTTGATCCCGGTCGCCCCTCCTCCGGCAGCCTACGGCACCCTGACGGTCCTTCGCTTCTCAAGTGTCTTGCGGTAGACGTCCTCGTATGCCCTGGCGGAGGTTCCCCATGAAAGGTCAAGGCTCATGGCGCGAAAGACAAGCTGCTTCCAGGCGTCACGGTCGGAGAACACCTTCCTTGCACGCTCCAGGGCCGAGTAAAGGGCCTCGGCGGTATATTCCTCGAAGGCGAAACCCGTGGAATCACCGGGTTCATCATAATCTGTCACGCTGTCGGCGAGTCCGCCTGTGGCGCGGACCACGGGAATCGTCCCGTACTTCATGCTGTACATCTGGTTAAGACCGCAGGGCTCGTACTTGGACGGCATGAGGAACATGTCGGAGCCGGCCTCGATCTGGTGCGCCATCTCTTCGTTGAAATCCAGCATCACGGCAACCCTGCCCTCGTACTTCCTGGCCAGCGCGGTCAGGAGCTCGTGGTAGGCCTCATCCCCCAGGCCAAGAACCACGACGCCTATGTCAAGTTCCATGATGCGGTCGAAGTCCTCGCATAGGATGTCGAAACCTTTCTGGCTCACGAGACGGGACACGATTCCCACAACCGGTACGTCCTTGCCGAGGGTGAGGCCGGCGCGCTCCATGAGGTGCTTCCTGCATTTGGCCTTGCCCTCAGGCTTCCGGGCAGTGTAGTTGCACGGTATGAGTTTGTCAGTCTCGGGGTTCCACACGCTGTAGTCGGCGCCGTTAAGGATCCCAACCAGGTCATCGGCGCGATGCTTTAAGATCCCCTCCAGGCCGCAGCCGAACTCGGCGGTCTGGATCTCCCTGGCATAAGTCGGGCTCACGGTCGTAATGGTGTCGGTGTAGCTGATACCGGCTTTCATCAGGTTGACTTTGCCATGAAACTCGATTCCGCCCATGGGCCTCATCACATCCTCACTGAATCCCGCCAGGTAGCCCACCTCCATGGGATACTCTCCCTGGTAGGCCAGGTTATGAATCGTAAAAACCGTACGGAGGTTCGCGGGGAACCCCTGGATACCTGAAGGCAGGGCGATCCAGGCCGGGATGAAACCCGTCTGGTGATCGTGGCAGTGGATTATGTCGGGAAGCCAACCGGTGACCTTGAGCATGCGAAGCACGGCGCGCGCGAAGAAGGTGAAGCGCTCGGCATTGTCATCATAAGGCTGTCCCGTTTCGGCGTCAGCGTAAATGCCGTTGCGGTCAAGGTAGTCCTCACTCTCGATGAGCAGGACCTCCACCTTGCTGCCGGGGAGCTGAGTTCGGAACACCCTCGCGGGGTAGGTCTTCTCACCAAGCGCCACGTCGAAGAGACCTGCCTCCTCGACCTCGGTCACCTCTATCCCCTTCTCCTTGATGCTCCCGTAATACGGGATGACGACCTTGACCTCGTGGCACAGGTTCTCAAGGGCCCGCGGCAGGGCGCCTATGACATCAGCCAGGCCTCCCACTTTGGCAAAGGGATGGGCCTCGGCGGATACCATCAGGATCGACAGCTTGCGTTCCATCGGTTGGTTCACCTCCGGGTGTTTCACGTCTGAAGACTTGGCAGATTGATCTCACGAAGGTACCTGGCCGCCTCCTCGGGAGCCGTGGGATTGATGTAAAAGCCCGAGCCCCATTCGAAGCCCGCGACCTTCGTGAGCTTCGGCATGATCTCGAGATGCCAGTGGTACCAGTTCCGGTTATTCCCCTGCAGCGGCAGGGTATGGAGTATGAAGTTGTACGGGGGATTGTTCAGGGCGGCGTTTATCTTGGACAGGATCTCCTTGAGGAGCCTGGCAAGGTGCATGATCTCGTTTCGCTCGATCTCCTCAAAGGCCGGCTCGTGGGTCTTGGGCAGAATCAAGGTCTCAAACGGAAACCTGGCCGCGAAGGGCTCGATCGCGAGGAAGCTCTCATTGGCGCTCACGACCCGCACGTCATCGTGGATCTCCTGGGCGACGATGTCGCAGAAGATGCACCGCTCCTTGAAGTCGTAATACTTGCGCGCACCCTCGATTTCCTCACTCACCCGCTTGGGGATGATCGGCATGGCCACCAGCTGGGTGTGGGTATGCTCAAGCGAGGCTCCGGCGGCCTCGCCGTGGTTTTTAAAGACCACGATGTACTTGAACCTCCGGTCCTTCTTGAGATCTATTATGCGCTCCCGGTAGGTTGAGAGCACATCGGCTATGTAATCCTCGTCCAGGTCGCTGATGGTCTTATTATGATCAGGCGTCTCGATTATGACCTCGTGGGCGCCGATCCCGTTCATCTTGTCATAAATGCCCTCTCCCTGGCGGTTGATCTCCCCCTCAATCTGTAGCGCCGGAAACTTATTCGGCACCACCCTGACCCTCCAGCCCGGAGTGTCCTTCTCTGTGCCCGGCTCTCTCAGGGCATATACTTCGGGGGGCGTCTTGGTCTCATTGCCGTAGCAGAAAGGGCAGAAGTTGCTCTTCTTGGTCGGGGGTACGGAGGCAAAGTCCGTAGGCCGTTTCCCTCTCTCGGTCGATATTATGACCCATCTTCCTATGATGGGATCCTTCCTTAATTCCGGCATATCACCTACCTGTTCTCTACCGTGCCAACCCTCTATTAATGGTGTGGGCTCTCCCCTATGTCAATACCTAATTGGGTCACTGAACTCATCCTAGATGCCTGTAAAGCAGGCGGCCGAGCATCTTGCCCACGAAGAGCGGCGAGCGCTTGAGCACCCTGGTCATTATCGCATACTTGGCCGAGTCCTCGACGGTCGAGGCCGTGCCCGCAACCTCCGGATGATAGAGGTACTCAAGATCAACTTCGTAGGCGCCCCAGCGCGTCTTGAAGTACCGGAGAGTCTCGCTGCTCCTGGGTGTCCTCAGGAAATCGAAGGCCTCAAAGCCCCGCTGGCAACCCATCTCCATCGCCTTCCAGAACATGAGCTGGTGTACCCGGCGGGAACGGAAGGCAAAGTCCGAGCCGATATATGCGGCGCACAGGGTCTTGCCCAGGCCCAGAGTGATGAGGCCTCCGACCACCTGGCCTCCCACGCTCGCAAGGATCAGGTCCAGATACTTCGGCGCCATGTGTCTCCACAGGTTCCGGAAGAACCCGTAAGGCTGGCAGGGCACGCCATGTCTCAGCCTGGAAGCGGCGAAAAGATCGTAGAAGGACCTTAAGTCTTCCTCGGTGGCGCCCGCCCTGGTCTCGACGCCCTTCTTCATGGCCTGCCTGACCTCGGTCCTCATGTTCCGGTCCTTGAAGCCTTTCCAGACCCGATCGGGATCCGGGTAAAGCCTGACGATGGAGGTGATGAAGTAGTTCACCCCCGTGAAGCGATCATCGCTTACCTGCTTGATGCTGGGTTGGGTACGTATCTCGAGCGCCCTGGCATTCCGCTCGGCGTAGATGTGAAGTGCTTCCTCTATCAAGAGCGCCGTCTGTGAGGCGCTTCCAACCGGGCCGCAGATATTGGAGAACGGCAGCGATACCAGCCGCCGGCCCGTCAGCCAACTCTTTACCAGCATCATGGGCATCAGGGCGGTGAGATTGTCATTCTCCACGCAGCCCAGATAGATCGGTTCATAGCCGTAGGTGGCCGCTATGGCGTCACGCCACTCCGGGGTGTGGTATACCGTGGCCTCGTCAGAGGTCTTGAGGAAAGCCTCGACCATCGGGTCATGGGACCCATTAAGGGTAATAACTTCGGACACCTGGCTGCCTGTCTCCTATGATTCCAGCTATAAGACCCTCGAATAGATCTCCATGAGCTTACGGTAGTGGGTCTCGCTGTCGAATTCGGTTTCCACCCTCTTCCTTGCCTTCCTCCCCATCTCACTGGCGCGCCCGGGATTTGCAAGAAGGTACTTCATCTTCTCCGCAAGCGCCTGCGCATTGCCCGGCTCGAAAAGCAGGCCGGTCTCGCCATCGGCGACGGTCTCGGGTATACCTCCTATATCGGACGCTATCACGGGCTTGCCAAGCGCAAAGGCTTCCAGAATGGAATATGGGAAGTTCTCGTACCAGATGGACGGCATCACCACGCAGAGGGCCTCGAGCACGCGCTCGTGGAGGCGGCCCCGGTCGACATACCCCAGGAACTCGACATTCTGGGCGCCCAGCTCCCCGGCAAGTGATTCCAACACCGTGCGCCTCGGGCCGTCGCCGGCGATTAAGACCCGGGCGCCCTTGACCCTGGTGGCGGCTTCGATCAGATGATCGATTCCCTTCTCGATAACGAGCCTGCCGAAGTTGATGAAATCGCGGCCGCCATAGCGCGGCTGATAAGCTGCGACGTTGACAAAATTGTTGACCACCTCCACCCTGGCGGGATCGAATCCGCAACTGATGAGCTGTTCGGAGGCGAAACGGCTCGGGGTGATGATGATATCGATCAGGTCATAGAAGCCCTTCAACCTCGTATACGTACCTTCCAGCGCAATCGCGAGGCTACCGATCACCGAGTTCTCCTTGCAGCGAACGAACACGGCCCTGTGGAAGTTACGCCCGCCGCATGCCGTGCACACCTTACCGTGCGCAAGAAGCAGCGAGTTGGGACATATGGGGTCGTAGTCATGGGCGGTGAAGACCACCGGAATATTCCTGCTCTTGGCCTCTTCCACTATTGAAAAGGTCAGGTGCCTCCGGAAGTTCTGGAGGTGGACGATGTCGGGGCGCGTCTCCTCAAGCAAGGATGAGAACTTGTCCCTCGCCTCCCCGGAGTAAAGCGATCGCCGGAAAGCCTTGAGTTTGCCCATCAAGCCCCCGGCCCTGAAGACGTCTCCGAAATCTATGTGGTCGACGAACCGGTCTTCATACTCGGACTCCACGTTCTCCGGATGCCTCATGGCGAAGTGCACCACTTCGTCTCCCTTGCTTCGAAGCAGATCGGCAAGGTCGAAGGTGTAGGTGCAGTCGCCCCCGCGCCGGTAGTGAAAGGTGTTTACAAGACAGACGCGCAAGAGATCAGTCCTCCCTGAATCTTCTTAAGAAATCGCCGAGAGTGAGACAGTCGATATCGCCGGTCACAGCCAGGGCCGCCCGGAACGGCCCGGGCCACCTGTCCACGCGGATGAGCGCCTCGCCGGCTCCGGCCGTGATCTTCTCCAGAGTGGTGCCGTCCACATCATGTTCGATGAAGGCGGCATACTGGTGTCTATCAGTTGCTATTTCAAGTAGATAGCCTTCTTCTCTGAGGTAGCGTCTGAAGTGTTGGGAGGTGCCGGGATCAACTCCGACCACGGGCCTCACCCTTGAGGCCACGGTCTGGCCCGGCTCCAGGACTCTTGTCTCCCCACCGGGCTGAATGACCTTGAGACTAAGATCATCGGCGCCGGATTCGGGGAGGTCCACCTCATAGAGCCCCTCTCCGGCAGATCCAACCACGAGCTTCACCGCGGCACGGCGCTTCCACCAGGTGGATATCTCAGAGAGCGTGGCGATCCAGAAGTCCCCGCTCGTTCTGGCGAAGTCCAGGGTGCGGCAGAGCGCATCGCGCAGGAGAAACAGGCGCTCGGGATGCAGCTGCACTGTGAAGAGCTCTCCCCTTTCGAGCGCCATGCAGGCCATCTCGAGCCAGGTATCCCCGATCCGAACGGCATCGATTCCCAGCCTGTCCAGGAGTATCTCGTCATCGGGCAGCGACACCGGGATCTCCACGATATCGCCGATAAAGCGGGGCAGGGAGCGCTCGGCAGGGAATTCAACAGGTTTATAGAACTCCAGTCCGCGCCTCAGGCCGCCCTCTTCACCGGCGCCGAGGCTTTCCAGGAACACCGGCGGCGCCCAGTAGAAAGGCAGGTTGCTGTCATACTCGAAACCCGCACGCTCGACCGCCCGGAGAGTGGCCCCGTTATACTTCAGGTATGGACTTCGGAAACCCTTGAAGCTTATGCCGTGCTTCTCAAAAAGGTCGATCGCCTGAGCGATCTGCCGGGCCTGTTCATTGTCCGAAAGCCTGGAGAGGTCATTGTGCACGAAACTGTGAATGCAGAGCTCCACTCCCCTTTCCTCGAGTCGCCTTGCGACCCGGGGGTTGCGGTCAAGGACGGCCGCCGTGATAGGAAGGGAGGGGTTGGAGCCATACTGCTCGACCACGTCTGCGTAGGCCTGAAGGCGCCCGTCCATCCTGGCTGCGGTTATGCCGAACCTGGAAGCCACCTGGCCGGCGCGCGCGATACTGTTGCGGAGCCCCCTGGAGCTCAATACGAATCCCAGTCTGTTCACGGCACCTGTTCCTTGCTGGTCTGTGCTGCTCTAATTGAGTTGACACCGGCGCATGCTCCAACCATAATAGGCCTCATGAACGAGGATGCCAAGCCCGATATCAAGCTTTCGATAATCATCCCTGTATATAATGAGAAGCCCACCCTGCTGGCGCTCATCGAGCAGGTTGAGAGCCTCCCTGTCAACAAGGAGCTGATCCTGGTGGATGACGGCTCCACCGACGGTTCCAGGGAGATTCTCGAACAGATACCCCCCGAGCGGGCCAGGGTCGTCATGCATGAGACCAATATGGGCAAGGGCGCGGCTATTAAATCCGCGCTGCCGCTGGCCACCGGAGACGTTATCACCATCCAGGATGCCGATCTGGAGTACGATCCAGGGGATCTTCTTAAGCTCTTAAAGCCCATCCAGGACGGCAAGGCCGACGTGGTGTATGGTTCCCGTTT
>JAUVJV010000136.1 GCA_030592245.1 Candidatus Eiseniibacteriota bacterium | reverse complement strand
TGAGGAGAACTTTGTGGCAAGCGGGTATGAACCCATACATCTCTCTGGTGAGGCCGAAGGCGACCGCAGGCCCAAGATCCATCTAAAGACCCAGTTCTTCGTATCCCGGGAGGCTCTCTCAACACTTCTGCCGCTCGAGGAGTGGAGAGACCTTCTGCGGGATTATGTGCTGGCCAGGGCGGACGAGATCGAAAAGAGAGGTCCGGACGGCAGATACCCGGATGTCAAAGCCCGGCGGGAGAAGATGTCCGGGAGTGCGAAGCCCCTGGTGCACGCCTGGGAAGCCAGCCTTACGGATATGGAACGAAAGCAAGCGATCTTCTACCTTACCGCCGGGTCGATGAATCAGAATTACCGCAGCCAGATCATGGACGGCGAGGTCATGTTCATCATATCCGATGTCGATGCCATGATAGCGTTTGCGGACGTCGTGGCCATGATGTCCCTGGTCACCTGGGTGGATAGCGTCGAGGAGCTTGAAGAGCTCCTGCCCAGCACCGAGGGTTTCATGCACTGGGTCAGCCGCTATATAAAGAGGGCGCTCTAGATGGTTGGGCTGACGACGGTCCCCTGGCCGGCCAGGACACCCGTATGGTGCCGGATCATGGTCTCGAGGCTGTCGGCCTTTGCTCTCCTATCTGTTCTGATCACTGCGGCGCGTCTTGCTTCCGAGACTGAACCCCCTCCCCAGACCGCGCTCTACGGCAAGCCGATCAAAGAGATCCGAATCATCGGCGCGAAGTACACTAAGGACTTTGTAATCAGACGGGAGCTCAAGTCTGAAGTCGGGCAGCCCTACCTCGAGTCGACTGTGACAGGGGACCACCAGAGGTTGGACCGGCTGGCCATCTTCGCGGATGTAAAGATATACGGTGAGGAGGATGGCGGAGAGATCATCCTCACGGTTGAGGTCCAGGAGACTCTGCGCTTCCTGCCCACGATCAGCCTCTCCATCAGCGATGAGAACGGCCTTTCCGCCGGCGTCGGTCTTAAGTCCGTGAACCTGAGAGGCAAGGCCATCTATTTCTCCGGGGTCGCGCGCTTCGGGGGAGCTACCACGACCGAGGTCACCCTTAGAGATCCCTGGCTCTGGGGTAACCACCTGGGATACCAGATCGAGTACTATCACCGCGACCGGCGAAACGAGCTCTTCGGATTCGACGAGGTCGCCGACGAGGGCTTCTTTGTCTTGAGGAGTTATATCAGGGACAGGGGCCGCATAGGGCTTCACTTCTCCTTCCAGTCGATTCAGAGCAGCGAGGACGGCAGGACCCTGGCGAAATCCAACACCGACAATGTGGCCACGGTCGGCATCTTCCTGGGCTATGACAGTCTTGATTTTGAGTCCAATCCCATGAGTGGATGGAGTAACGAGATCGACATTGAAAGGTCGGGCCCTTTCAATACCAACAGCGATTTCTGGCGAACCAATCTCGACCTCAGGCGCTACTTCAGGCTGTCAAGAAACCAGACGATTGCCATTTCATCCTTGACCACCTATACCTCAGGGACGGTTAATGAAGAAATCGCCGCCTGGCAACAGTTCGGCCTGGGCGGAACCAACAGTGTCCGCGGGTGGGATCTCGGCTCCGTCAAAGGTAAGAACCAGTTCATCAACACCCTGGAATACCGCTATCTGATGATGAAGCCCCGGGCGTTCAGCTATTTCGGCATCACCGCTTTTCTGGGTCTTCAACTCACACTGTTCGGTGATTTCGGATGGGCATGGGAGGGGGAGGACCTGAACCAATTCGGCGATTCCTTCATCGACGGTTATGGGGTAGGGATCCGGTTTCTCATACCTTATGTGGGAGTTGCACGCCTCGACTTTGGGATCGGCCAGCCTCACGGAGGGGTCAAGGTCCACATCGGCACCTTTGAGAAGCCTGTGAGGCAGCGCGACCGGGTACGATAGGCCGCGGCCGCGCCGAGCGTTCGATCACCCCTGAACTGTCCGCCATGCTGGCACTCCAGTTGTTCTCAGGGAACCGGCACGATCTCGGGAAATTTCCAGGACCCGTCGAGGATCTCCGGCCGCGGTTCGTACATACGTATGGCATAGTTCCAGCCATCGGTGATCGGCAGGCAGTTGATGCGGCCGTCTTCACAGCCTCCGAAATGTATGGTGAACGATCCATCCTTATTGGGTTTGGCGGAGATATTGTTATAGCTGTAAACTCCCAGGTCGTTCTCGGCGATGAAGCCGTCGGCATTGTAGACGGTCACCGACCAAAAGGCGTCCACCGGCACGTCCTTCACGGTGACGGTGTGTGGGGTACCATCGGTATTGGCAACCGATGCAAGTATGTAGTACGCGTACTTCTCGGGCAGGCCGCCCCAGCCGGACGCGGCAAGGACCAGATGATCGATCGGATCGACCTCCTCCCTGGTCCCGAAGGCACGCGAGGTGCTGATACCGAGCTTGCCCAGGGTGTTCAGGGCTCCTCGTGCCACCAGCATCTGCTCCACGTTCCAGTTTGGGATATCCAGGGGCCCGTCGCCCCCGCCTTCGATCGTGAGTGCGTCCTGCATCCGGTTGGCCGCGGCGATGTCTTCGGGGTCGCCGGCGTCGATAAAGGTACGGACGATCAGGCCGGCGTACCGGGTCCCGACTTCGTCCTGGTTGATCTCATGACGGCCGGGCCTGGACACCGCATAGGTATAGTGATCCTGGCTGACGACCTGGAGGCTCATGTAGCGGCCATCCCCCTCCGGAAGCGTGACGAACGCGGGTTTGCTCAGATCCAGCAAGGCCGAGGAATAGATCGTGTCGCGGTTCATCCTGATGACCTCCTGCTCATCGAGAACGACCGGGCCCCTCAGGTGGCGCCACGTGCCGAACCCGGCCATGTCATAGTCGTTCTTAAACGCAACATCCGATTCAGCCCGCACGACGGTGTGAACATTAACCGGCACGGTATCTTCTGCCGCGACCAGGCAGGGCAGGAGGAGGGCGATGGAAACCGCCATGATAGCTCCCAATGTCTCAATACCACTCAAGTGTTTCTTCATTTTCGTTTCTCTCCTTTCCTTCTATTTGACCTTCTCAGCGGACATTACTACTTCGGGAACAGGAACTGTACTTGGAGGCGCAGCGACCAATCGGGCCCATAGTCGGGCGTAACAACATTGTAGTAGTACTGCGCCGTAGTGTTGGCCGGGAGCTTCCCGAGTTTGACCAGCTTCCCGATACCAAGTCCAAATGGGACTATCCACTGCTGGCCATCCTCTGCCTCCCAGTTCGCGGATATTATAGGGGCCGATGTTAAGAAGAACCCAGGGAAGTTGTAGTTGATGAAGTACTGGAGCAACATCTGGTTAACATTGCAGGCCTCTTCGTCACCGGCATAAGACCAGATATTGTTCCACAGCGCTCCCAGCACCCAGGGGCCTGGCGTGGAGATCACGACTACTGACGGACCCGCGCTCCACTTCTCTGAGCCTCGTTTCTCCCCGCCGGTTGGAAAAGTGAGTATGGGCCCCAGTCCGACCATGACCCCGCCGGATTTCGGGACATAGAAGGCGGTGAAGTTGATGTCACCCAGGCCCGTGGAGCCGCCGCTCTCCGAAGCGAGGTCCGGCTGGTATACCACAGGCAGGATGGTCCGCGTTATCAGGCTGCCATCATGGAACGGTACTACCGGTTGAATATTGAGAACATTGGCCGTACGATCATGCGGACCGATATTGAAGCTCGTGTTGTTCTGCAATGGCAGGCTTATGAGGTTTGCGATGGGATTCTGAGCCTGCTTGGCGAGATCATCGCCTTCATCCTCGGCATGGCACGGCGCGCCCAATGCCCCCAATCCCAGAGCGAAGATCGCGCACAAACAAACGATCTTCCATCCTGTCAGTTCACTAGGAATTTTCAAAGCAGACTCTCCTTTCCGATCTTGCTGTCTGTGGTCTCCGACCAGACTGGTGCCACGAACACCAACAGCAGGCAGTTGTGATAATTGCCAGGCATCTATTTAGCCAATTGTATCGCGGGCGGGGTCCAGTCGCCTTCCAGAGCCGCCGGTTTTGGGCCATAGAGACGCATCACCATGTAGAACGGGCCATCGGGAGCCGGCAGCCAGTTCCCTTCGAGGTCCTTCCCGGGCGAGTCCTTCGCGATGTCGAGCACCAGCGAGCCATCGGCTTCCAGGTGGAACTGATCCATCATGGGCGAGTTCAACAGATAGCGGTCCAGCGGATTCTCTATGAACAGCTGGGTCTTCCCATCATACATGGTCAATGACCAGAAGGCATTCACCGGTGGGAATCTCCCCTCTTCAAAAGTCAATGTATAGCGGTTTGTTGATGCATCGAGTGGCTGCTGGTCGGCATCGACGAGATATGTGGGGTAAATCGCTTCCGCGGCGGAATTTCCGTAGAGCCCCCTATGCGCCGCCACCGAGCGCAGGATAGATAGGTCTTCCAGGCCGTAGTTGGTCCTGGCGCTCTCCGAGAGGAACCCGCGCGTCCCGAAGATCTTGGCGCTTCCCAGGGGGTCGGCGGCATTCTCCTCAAAAAACTGCTCGATCTCGCCAAACCCATCCTTGCGCCCTGCCTTCATTGCGTCCTGAATGTCGGCAGGAAGCGCAGCGAGGTCGAAGGTGCCTTCCGGCCCGATTCCCAGGCGGGCGAGCCGATCCCAGAGCGCCTGTTCTCCATCACCGGGCTCTTTCAGGAGCGTCATCATGAAGTCGAGATAACCGAAGAAATGCTCATCGAACTGGGAGCCTTCGACCCACTTCGGGAAGTCCGGCATCGCAGCTGCTGGCGGAGCCTCCGTGCCCAGGAAGGCGCTCAAGGGCTGAAGGTCGTAGCTTTCCTGGATCGCCTTGACCCCTTCCAGATCATCGGGGCCGAAGAGCTGGGTACGGGTGACATTGAAAACAAAGTCTGTTTCGCTCCGGATGACCTCGGTGATACCTTCCGGTTGCTTCCCATTCCAGTCGGGGCCTGCAATCAGGAACTTACCCGCATCATTGCCCGTTGCGAGGGTGCCGACATATTCGAAGTTATGCGTATAGAGATCAATGAACTGAAAATGATAGAAGCGCTCCGGTTCCATCTCGGGGACGGTCAGCACCAACGGCTCCACCCGGAGATCCATCCAGAACATGCAGTAAGGCGTATCGGAGTTGGGCGTTACAACCGCCTTGTCCTCGGGAGTGAAGAGGCGAGCATCACATGACATCTGATTGAACGGCCCCTTATAGTCGGGAGACGTTTCATCGAGTACATAGTTGTACAGGGTCTTGTAGTTCATCACCATCGGGAAGCCATAGACATAGGCCTCCCCGGCGATTTCTCGGGCTTCTTCCGGGGTGATTTGGGACTGTTGACTACAGCCTGAAATCACCACCGCCAGAGCCAAAACGATTATCAGGTTTCCTCCGAATGCTCTCATTTCCCACTCCTTTCAGCGATGAAGCTCAGCCAGCTACTTCTCCTTCTAAGACCGAGAATCTCCTAGAATCAAGTCAGATATCAACAATCAGTTTCCCTTCAGCACCTCCACCAAGGGTATGCCCACCGAACCCGAAGGTGGCTTGATCCCAAGGTAGATCGCGAGGGTTGCCGCGATATCGTAGGGTGTTACCGGCCGCGCAATCCGCCGGGAAGGCACTTCATGGCCGGCGAAGAAGATCGGTACATAGGTGTCATACGTCCAGGGGGAGGCGTGCATTGCCGCGATCTCCGAGGTCGTGTCCATTTCGTAGGCGAAATACCAGAACTGGTCCGCTATCACATGGATATGGCCGGATCGCTTGATGTGAAAGTTGTTGAGGATCTTCATGTTTGCCGGTGTCGGGGCAAAGGATCCTTTCATCAGGTCAGTTCGGGTCACAGCTCCTATTATGCCGGGGATCTTGAGGATCTCTTCCGCCACTGCCGTTTCAATCTCGGCAATGCTGTACTTGGTCTTCTTGATTTCCTCTTCGTTCAGGTAGACATAGGGGTGTTCGTAAAGCCGAAGGACTTCCTCGGGCACTCCCAGCCGGGCCTTAAGGGCGTTCCTTATGGTGCCCTTGGCGATAGTCTCAGAGGTGAGGCGGCCCACCTCAAATCCCAGGTTCTGCATATGTTCGGGAGCCTCACACATCCCGTGATCGGCGGAGACCACTATCAAGGTCTCCTCGAGGCCTACCTCTTCGTCTATGAACCGGAATAGATCAGCCAACAGGCGATCAACCCGCATGAGATTATCCTCTGCTTCAAGACTGGATGGTCCGAATACGTGACCGATATAGTCAGTCACGGAGAAACTGATAGCCATGAAGTCGGTGTGTTCACCCTGCCCCAGCTTTTCCGCCTTGATCAGCGTCCTGGCGAAATCCGCCGTCAGCTCATCCCCGAATGGAGTTGCTATCAGTGATGCGTAGAAATACTTGGAATCTCCGTTCATAGGGTGCGGGAAGGTGGTGCCCAGGCCGAAGATATCCACTTCGAAAGGACGATCATCATCCTTGCCGAACACGTACGTTGAAGCGTCATGCAATAACTCCCAGTTT
>JAUVJV010000431.1 GCA_030592245.1 Candidatus Eiseniibacteriota bacterium | reverse complement strand
CGGGTAGACCACAGGCGGATCGTACGAGCATACGATTTCGGCACCGCCATCCGGGACGGGGCAATGATGGCCACGGAGCTCGTGGCCGGCCCGGACCTCGAAGCTTATGTTGCGGCCAATGGCGCGGGTGACCTGGCGCAGATCACGGCTAAGATCCTGGATGCCCTGAGATACCTTCACAGCCTGGGGCGAACCCACGGCGATATCAAGCCCGGAAGCATTCTCATCTGTGATGGCCCCGACGGGGTGGATATAAGGCTCGTTGATGTGGGCTTCAGCCCCGCGGAGGGGAGCCGGCTTCCCGCTCTTTTCGGAACACCGGCTTACATGGCTCCCGAGATCATCCGGGATATGCCCGCAGATGGCAGGGCGGACCTCTATTCGCTGGGTGTCACGCTCTATGAGATGCTCTCAGGGGTGTCACCATTTGCCGGTGGCTCCCGGGAAGAGGTCTTAACCCGGCATCTGGAGCACACGCCCCCGCCTCCAAGCGGTCTCACGGACGGCATAGACCCGGGCTGGGATTCATTCGTCGGTGTGCTGCTAAAGAAAGAGGCGGTCCTCAGATACCGGGACGCGTCCCACGCTGGCCTTGCGCTCGAGAAGGCTCTGGGGATGCCGGGCATCTTCTTAGAAAACGTCCTGCCACCGAGGTCCACCCCACTCCTCGAGCGTGATGCCTCGATCGAAGCCATCGGCCGGCTTGTCTCATCGGCGCATGGTGGAGGCGTGCTCCTCTGCGGCGAGCGCGGCTCGGGTGTCAGCCGCCTGATCAGAGAGGCGAGCATCCTGGCCATGCTTCGAGGCCTGAAAGTATATTCGATCTCGCTTTCTCGGGATATGCCGGGTATTGCCCAGATGGTCTCCGAGGTCCTCAGGCTAGACGATGGGATGCCTGAGTTTGGCCCTCCGGCCCCCTCGGCGCCAGGTACCGAGCCGGCTGCCCGGCTTGATGAGTTGCTCCGCATGTTTGAGTCCCGGCTCTCCGGGGATGGCACACATATATTGCTGATAGACAGGGGAGAGGTGCTCGAGCCCCTGGAGCTGAGACTTCTCGGCGCCCTGGCGAAATCGAGTGACAGTCTGAAGATGATCATCGGTTACCAGGACGGTCACGAACCGGATTGCGAGTTTGCCCCGGAAGAGACCCTGGACCGGATAGCCGTGAAGGCTCTTGGCCGCGATGGAGTGGAGCGGGCGGCGCTGGATTATCTGGGCCGGTCGGCTCTCCCTCCGGGCCTGGCCGAGGAGCTCTACCATGCTACGAGTGGCAATCCAGGCTTGCTTCAACTCACGCTGGCCCACCTGTGGGGTACCGGAAGTGTCGGAGTCGAAGCCGGTGGTGAGGCCCTCAATGTAACCTGGGATAAGGCCATCGAAGTCCCCGCGTCGCTTAAGCAGGCAGGCAGGATGCGCTTGAAGGGTTTGAGTGATAAAGCAATGGAGGGGCTCAAGGTGATGGGGGTTGGCGGCGGGTGGATCGAGGCCGCCGTCTTATCGACCGTGTTTCCCTCCACGGCAGGAGATATCCTCGATGAGCTTCTCTCCCGTGGCCTGGTGGAAAAGAACCAGGACAAAGCGATTCACTTCCGGGCCACCGGACTTCCGGACATTGTTCGCGAGATTACCTCCGAGGACGAGGTCATTGCCTTGAGCCGGCGCCTGGCCCCTGCCATTGAGGCCCTGGCGAAGCACGTCTCCGATTATTACAGGCTCGGCCTGCTCTACCTGCAGGGCGGCAGGCCTGAAGTCGCGTTCCCATATCTTGCCGGCGCGGGTGACTACTTCGCCCGGTTCTCCGTGAGGGATGCGCTTCTTGCATACGGCAGGGCGCTGGAGTGTGGCGGCGACCGCGGGTTAGTCGCGGCGGTGGAGGAGAAAGCTGGAGACCTCAATCTCTCTCTTGGTGATCTGGTCGGGGCCGAGAACGCATTTGGCCGGGCTGCTGCCATAAGACCCACTTCGCTGAGGAAACTGGGCTGGGTGAAGGTTCTGATGCGCCGGCTGGATGAGTCTGTTGAGATCCTCTCCCGGTCTAAGGCAGACGCGGCCGACAGGGGAGACGAGGTTGAGACCGCTCATGTGCTTTCCGACTTAGGCTATGCCCATACCATGCACTCCGACCGGGATGCGGGGCTCAAGATGCTAAAAGAGGCTGCGCGCCTGTTTGATGAGAGGGCCATGGCCAGGGAAGCCGGCACGGCTTATAACCGGATAGGCTTCGTGGAGATGAGGGGCGGCAACTATAAGAGTGCGGCCCGGGCCTGGGAAACCGCAAGGCGGGATTTTGACAGGGCCGGATTTGCCAAGGGCGCCGCGGTCTGTCTCATGAGCCAGGGCATATGTTACAGGAAACAGATGGACTTTGACAAAGCGGATGCCTGCTTCGTGGATTCACTCCGCATTCTTGAGGAGACCCGGTCGGTATCGGAAAAGGCCGCTTGCCAGCAGAACTACGGATTCCTCCTCATCGATCAGGGAAATCTCGGCCTGGCATCAGAGATCGTGGATGAAGCCTTGAAGACCAGCCGGATGCTCGGCAGAGCAACCGGTGTGCTGAACGCGACCATCCTGCTTTGCGCCGTCGATCTTGAGTACGGAAACTGGAAGTCGGCGGAGGAGAAGCTGGGGGGGATGCTTCCGCATTCCGGAATGCTCGTCGGTCCCGGCCCGGAAGGCTCTGGTAGGTCGGGCTCCGGTGACGCCGGGCCT
>JAUVJV010000350.1 GCA_030592245.1 Candidatus Eiseniibacteriota bacterium | reverse complement strand
TGACAAGCACGGGGAGGTGATCGGCGCCGCGGTGCGAACACGAACCTCGGTGAAGCCGGTCTATGTTTCCGTGGGTAACAGGATAGATCTGGAAAAGTCGATCGAGCTGGTACTCGCTTGCTCACCGAAGTACCGGATACCGGTACCCTTGAGACTGGCCCATAAGCTCAGCGTGGGGGAGGAGATACTTTGATGGCAGCGAAGAGGCAGAGAATATGCCTGATACGGCACGGGGAGACCGAGTTTAACAGGCTGGGGATCTTCAGGGGAAGGTACGAGGTCGAGCTCAATGATAATGGCCGCATCCAGGCCGGAGAGACGGGGAGGGCGCTCAAGGATGAGGACATAAGCTTCATCCTCTCAGGCCCGCTCGGGCGTACGACAGAGACGGCGCGTATCGTGGCCGGTGAGCTTGGCATCGATTACCGGATTGACGAGGCCTTCAACAACATCGCGCTGGGCAAATGGCAGGGCCTGGAGAAGGAGAAGGTGAAGCGGGAGTTTCCGGAAATGTGGAAGATCTGGATCTCCGATGCGGAGCAGCTCAAGCTCCCCGGCGGCGAGAGCGTCGAGGAAGTCAGGCAGCGCGCGACGAAGCGGCTGTTGGAGGTCGTAGCGGAAGAGGATGCCAACTTCGCCATCGTGACCCACAGGTCGGTGATAAAAGGCCTCGCCGCGTCGATGCTGGGAGTCGCCGCGCCCTACTTCTGGAAGTTCTACATCGACAATGCCGCCTATAGCGTGTTTGAGAACGATGGCACTCGCTTCGTTCTCCTGAGCTGGAACAACAATACGCACCTGACAAGGAGAGTAATCGAAGCGTTCTAAAACCGGCTGCACCAGGCGGGAGAGGGGCACATGAAGCGCAAGAGAGAAACCAAGGAAGAGAGAAGGAAGCGCGCGGCATCGGTGGTCCGGGCCATGCGAAAACGCTACCCTGATGCGACCACCGCGCTCACGTTCTCCAATCCGTTTGAGCTCCTCGTGGCTACGGTGCTGGCCGCCCAGTGTACGGACAAGAAAGTCAATGAAGTCACGCCCGTGCTTTTCAAGAAGTACAAAGGTCCGCAAGAATTCGCCCGGGCCAGAAGGCCGAGCCTGGAGAAAATCATCAAGCCTACGGGCTTCTTCCGGAACAAGTCCAGGAACCTGGTCGCTCTCTCAAAGGACATCGTGGAGAAGCACGGGGCAGTGGTGCCCGATAAGATGGAGGATCTCGTGGCGCTCCGCGGCGTGGGCAGGAAGACCGCCAATGTGGTTCTGGCCGGTGCCTACGATACGCCGGGCATAATCGTGGATACCCACATGATCAGGATCGCCAACCGGCTCAGATTTACCCGGGAGAAGGACCCGGTAAAGATCGAACACGACCTCATGGATGTTCTCTCCCGGAAAGTGTGGAGCGACTTCTCCTTCATGATTGTGCTTCACGGACGCGAGGTCTGCAAGGCGAGGAAACCCCTTTGCCACATCTGCAATATAGAGAAGTGGTGTCCCTCGAGTGAGCTGGAGTCTTAGAATCGGAGACTTGAACCGGGATCCTAGAGCCGCAGCCTGAACTTCTTCCCGCGGGTTGCGACGAAAGCAAGGATCACGACCGAAGCCACGAGAATCACCAGGACCAGGTAATCCTCATCATCCGCCCCGGCCTCGGAAGGCACGACACCTGCCATCTGCTGCTGTACAGGCTCCGGCTTTGTCCGGTTCTTAGTCCTGCGCGTGTGGTCGCTCTGCTGCATGAGATCTGTACGGTCGGCCTGCGCCCAGGCCTCCGATGGACCCGACAGCGAGGAGAGAACTACAGGCATGGACCAGGGCATGACTGCGGGCAGGAGAAATAGGAATATCAAACTGATCGCGGTGAGCCGGAGCATAGATGTGCTTTCCCCACTATACCCTTAAGTGACGAATCCCAATACGAAACGAATTCCCAGACGAACCTCATTGTATCAGAAATGCGGGGGCTTTTCAAGCGAATTGGGAGGGGAGATGGAAACCGGCGCGCGTGGCCGCAGGGCCCTAAATGCCGGGCAGGGCGTCCGCATTGAGCGAGATATCTCGCTCGGAGTAATGGTCTCCGCAGATGCGGTAGGCGGCGAGGTAGACATGGTACTTCCCGATCGAGAACCGCACCAGATTGGGTTTCATCTGCTTTGGCGCCTTCATTTTCCTCTTCCCCCCGGTGACCGCCATTATGAGTGAGGCACGCGGATGAAAGTTTTTCTCCCAGACCTGCTTGACCCAGGGAATCATCGTAGCTTCGTCAGCCTCACTGTACTCCCATCCTCTCACCTCGAGAAGCTTCTTCTCATTCTCATAGGGGTGGGTGTGGAAATCGGCGACAATGTCGGATCCCAGCATGAAATAATCCATGAGCGCCATCTGAGCCTCAATGCTCCGGAGGTCATAGTCCACGCGGTCGGCAAACCCCTCGGCCCGCACCTGGGTCCTCACGCTCCTGACGTCGACAAACCGGGAAGTGTGCTTGCCGTGGCCGCGGCGCCGCTCCTCGGTGGATCTCGTGGAACCCGTGCAGATACCATAGGCTTCCGTGAAAGAGGTTCCCTTACCCTTGGGTACCATATAAGCCTCGAGGGCAAGAAGCAACATATCCGCGATGGCACGATCCCCGAGCCTTATGGTCACGGTCTCGTGCAGCTCATCGACCGCAAACCGCCATCGCGCTCCGCTTGCTCGTATCAGTTTCTTGTACTCTGATACGGAGAAGCCGAGGTTTGACCAGAGTTCCTCAAGAGTGTCCATGTCGGAGTTCTTCACTTTCCAGCGGGTGGTCACGGTTCTCCTGCTGGTGCCATGGATGCACGTCTCAAACCAGGCGCGGGGCAGCTTGTACTCATCGGCCGCGATCTGCTTCTCAAGTGCCTCGATAGCCGTACAGAGCTCGCCCTTCGGGACCCCCTTGCGATGCGCCTTCGCGGTGAAGAGCGTGCTGGCAAGCGCCCGGGATATGTCGGATCTCAACTTGTTGCACGCGCGATTACCATGGCGCCGCTTGATATATGAATCAACTTCGCGATTGAAATCCCGGATAAGCCTGCTGTAACGAGGTAGTCTCGGCACGAGTCCTCAAACCCCCCCTGGTGGGTATTATCTCCGACCTGTGGTATGGCCTCCAGCCGTAAGCATTGTATTCATCGGCAGAACCGGCGTCAAGATGTAGAGCTTGAAGGGGAGTTCCCTGGGAGGGGGCCGGGGTGAAACAAATCCCGGCCTCATCCGTCATTAATGTTGGAGGCACCAATGACCGCAGGCTCAGACACAATCAAGAGGAGCAGATGATGGGACTTCTATTGCCGGCCATGCTTTATTTCGCCATCGTGGCGGTATGTATCAAGGTAGTCAGTTAGCGAAAATAAGGGGAATGACGCGTTTGTAAAAGGGGTCAGAGCTCGGAAATCAACTTCCGGGCTCACAAACCCGATGTCGCTGGTTCAAATCGGGCCCCCGCTACCAACCCAAAGGATTTCCCGATGTCTTCTACG
>JAUVJV010000114.1 GCA_030592245.1 Candidatus Eiseniibacteriota bacterium | reverse complement strand
CAACGGGCCTGATCAGCGTCCTGGACTGTGCTGAGGGGCTTGATTCTCCAATCCTCAACACCTGTGCAGGTGTTTACGGCGAAGTCGGCGGGGATCCTTGTGAGCCCGTCACTGCGACAGAGGCAAGCACCTGGGGCGGAATCAAGGCGATTTTCGAGTAAACCGCTTCAGAAGGTTTTAGGCGGGTGGCCTTCGAGCCACCCGCTTTCTTTTGTCTGTTTCCCATCCCATCCGGGCCCATCCGGGTTCGAATCCTCACCTATCTTATATCCCTGGGTAAATTCACCCATCTGACATGCCGATACGCTTGGTAGGGCGTGGTATACGGCGGAGTGTGTGCCACATATCAGATGGCGGAGGTCCCTTCCACGGAGAAAGGTGCCTGCCGCGGAGAAAGGGGGTATGCTTTCACGTCTATTTGAAATCGGCATGTGTTCGCTTTCCCTTCGGGAGAGCCAGAGAGGAGAGGTAAGAGTGAGAAAATCCATTGTTATAGTGTCCATTCTGATCTTAGTGATGAGTTCCCTGGCGTTTGCAGGCAATAACACAGACGCCAAGGTGGCCATCCACGTACGCCCGCACAATGCCAAGCTGGCCTGTAGTGTCACAATCGCCGATTGTAACGACGTTGTGACGACCGAGCCTGGCTTCAGCGTAGATGCTTTCCCGGTCTTCTACGACCTGGTAGAGTATAAGGGCTGTGAGTATGGCATCTGCTGGCCGGCCTGGACTTATAGTGCCGCCTTCTCGAGCTGCAGTGATCTCGTGATCGGCGCCGTTGATTGGCCGGGTTCCGGTGCAGCGCATGCCTGGAGTGCCTGCCAGGCGGGCGTAGCCGTACCCAGTTTCATATGGCTGTATGCTGATGGACCGGGCCTGGTCTGCCCGTGTCCGTATCCGGCAACGGGCCTGATCAGCATTCTGGACTGTGCCGAGGGTCTTGATGATCCTTGCGCAATCTTCTGCGCCGGTGTCTTCGGCGAGATCGGTGACGATCCGTGCGAGCCGTGTGACCCCACCATGACTGAACCGACAACCTGGGGCGCAATCAAGAGCATGTTCGACTAGAGCAAGAAGGATAGGAAGACCATCTAATAGTGGGGCCGGGCCCGCGTAAAGGCCCGGCCCCCGCCTCTTTCTTGCGGATGAGCGCTTCCGGCCTTATCTTCTATTATGGAAGGTTCCGGCCATCCTGCTCCAGGTTGACAACCTGGGCGAGTCCTGATATCTTTGCCGGGTATTTCAAAGAATCCGAGGCTGGATGAAGAAGAATCAATCCCATATAGCGCCCGTTTACATCCTCTTTCTTTTCTCCGGTGCGACCGGGCTGGCCTATCAGGTCGTCTGGATCAGGATGCTGGTCCGGACATTCGGGGCGACCTCGTTCGCCATAAGCACGGTGCTTGCGGCCTACATGGCGGGCCTGGCGCTGGGCAGCTATATCTTCGGACGCATCATCGACCGCAGGGGTAATCCCATCCTGCTTTACGGCTTTCTGGAGCTGGGAATCGGGATCTTCGCGCTGCTCTTTCCGCTCATCCTGGCGGCCTGGCATCCCCTGTTCCGCGAGCTCTACATAGGCCTCGGGGGACGCTTCTATCTCTTGAGCCTGATAAGGTTCACCCTGGCCTTCTCGGCCCTTCTCATTCCGACGACCCTGATGGGCGGGACCCTCCCCATCCTGAGCCGCTATGTAGCAGAGAACCTCTCCACGCTGACCCAGCGGGTGGGGCTGCTCTACTCGATAAACACTTTTGGCGCCGTTGCCGGTACCTTCGCTACAGGCTTCGTGCTGCTTCCGGCCCTCGGCATGAAGATGACCACGTTTACGGCGGTCGCGGCCAATGTAGCCATCTTCCTCATATGCCTGATGCTTGCACGCTCCCACGTTCGGGGAGCGACGGTGACGGGTGGGACAAAGGAAGAAGAGGCCGGGCCCGGGAAGCGCACCTCTTCGGAGACGATCGTGCTCGTGGCCTTTCTCTTCACCGGGCTGGCGGCCCTGTCGGCGGAGGTCATCTGGAGCAGAGTGCTGACCCTGGTCGTCGGCACCACGGTCTATGCCTTTACCATCATGCTCACGACCTTCCTGCTCGGGCTGGCCCTGGGCAGTGCCACTTTTTCGCGAATTGCCCAGAAGGTTTCGAGACCGCGAACCCTCTTCGCCGTGCTCGTCCTTCTCATCGGGTTTGTTGTCTTTGCCACCATCGTCGCGTTCGGGAAGCTGCCGATCGCGTATATGCAGATCTACGAGTCCATGGACCCGACCTGGACCAATCTGATGTCCCTGCAATTCCTGCTCTGCGTGGGCCTGATGATCGTGCCCACTTTCCTGATGGGCGGGACCTTCCCGCTGGTAGCCAGGATCTATGCCATAGACCTTTCGAGGATCGGGGCCAGGATCGGTACTGCCTATGCCTTTAACACGGTTGGGTCGATCCTGGGTTCGTTCATTGGCAGCTTCGTGCTGCTCCAGCTCCTGGGTGTGGAAAAGGGGATGGTTACCGTGGCGGTGATCTATCTCGCGGTCGGGGTGGTGCTGTTCCTTACCGTAACGGAGCGCATGAAGCGAGGGACCCGGCTTGCCGGGGCAGGCGTGGTCGTCCTCGCCGCGGCACTGATGCTGATCTTCTCGCCCGGCTGGGACCACAAGCTGATGACCAGCGGGGTTTACACCTATGCGGACATCTACAAGAACGTGGAAGGTCTTCGCGAGCGGCTCAAGCACAGGGAACTTCTCTTCTATGACGAGGGGCCCGGAGCGACGATCTCCGTCGAGCGTGTGCAGAACCTGCTCTCACTCAAGATCGATGGTAAGAATGACGCCTCGAACGCCGAGGACATGATCACCCAGGAGCTCATATCTCACCTGCCGCTTCTTCTGCATGAGGATCCGGACACCATCCTGATAATCGGCCTGGGAAGCGGGGTCAGCGTGAGCTCGGCCGCGGTCCATGATGTCGAGCGCATAGACTGCATAGAGCTCCTGGATAATGTGGTCGTCGCCGCGCGCATCTTCGATGAATACACCCGTGACGTACTGAACGACCCGAGAGTGCACATGACGATCGGTGATGGCAGGAACCACGTGCGCCTGACGGATAAGACCTATGACGTGATAATCTCCCAGCCCACCAACCCGTGGATATCCGGGGTGGGCGATCTCTTCACCGTGGAGTATTTCGAGGAGGCCAGGGCGCATCTTAAGCCGGGAGGATTCATGACGGCCTGGCTGGCATTGTATCACATGGGGGATGAGGAGGTTCGCTCCACGCTCAAGAGCTTCGTCGAGGTCTTTCCCAATGCCACGCTGTGGTTCTCCAATGAGGGGGACATCATCCTGGTGGCATCCCTTTCTCCCATGAAGATCGACCGGCACTTCACCGAGAGGATGGCGCTGCCCCGGGTACGTGAGGACCTGGAGCGGGTCGGCATCGACGGCCCCGCCGATATCCTGAGCGCCCTCTTGATGGATGGGCCGGCCCTTCGCAAGTATGCGGATGAATCCGGGGTATTACACACTGATGATAATATGCTGCTCGAGTTCCAGGCGGCCCGGCGGACGGCGCAGCACGCCTTCGTGGAGCATCTCAAGAACTTCGCGGGAGTACTCCAGCCGCGGCGCTTCGCGGACCTTTCCGCCGAGATCAATCAGCAGGCGGCTGCCCAGCTCGAGGGCAAGCGCTACGCCATGATGGCCACCATCGAGCAGAGCAGGAACAATGGCGCCCGCGCGCTTGAGCTTTATGATATGGCCTATGCCACGGCGCCTTCGGATCCATATGTTGCCTCTGAGTACGGGGACGTGTACGCGACCCTGGCCGATACACTGCTCAGCCGGGGCGACTGGACCGGAGCCCTCGATCACTATGCTAAGGCCGCGGGAAATATCGAGCGGCACCGGGCGTGGGTCCCTCACGACGGCCTGGGCGTCTGCTATATGCAGATGGGCAGGTATGAGGAGGCCGGGCAGGAGCTGGAGACGGCAGCCGGCTTGAACCCTTACAATGCCAATATATTTTACAATCTGGGAGTGACCTCAAGTGTGCTGGGCGATACGCAGGCGGCGATCGCCAGCTATGAGAGGACCCTGGAGCTTGATGGCGGCAATGTTGATGCGGCCAATAATCTGGCCTGGCTCTATGCGGTGAGAGGCGAGAAGCTGGACCGCGCGCTCGAGCTGGCCTTGATGGCCACCGGCCAGGTCCCGAGCGCCAACAACCTGGATACGCTGGGTTGGGTATACTATATGATGGGTGATTACGGTGCCGCCGGGATCGAGCTCGGAAGGGCCCTCGAGACGGAACCGGAATGGGTTGAATCGATATACCATCTGGCTTTAGTGCATCTAAAGACCGGGGACGACAGTAAGGCAAGGGACCTCCTCAGGAAGGTGGTCCGACTTGACAGGGGTGGAGAGTTTGCATCCAAAGCAGGAGGGATGCTCGATGGGATCGGGGAAGACTAGTCTCTGTGTTTGCTTGATATGTATCTGCATGTTTCTCATTTCCTGGCCCGGGGCCTTACCGGCCCTGGCCGCATCGGGGGATGGCTACCGCCTGGTTTCAGAGGGTGAGCGTACGCTGACCTTCACGGTCGATCTGCCTTCCTATAGACTCGAGGAGATCACATATGAGGGCGAGGTCTACTCGAGTCCCATTGTGATGGGCTACGCGCCCTTTGCGCCGGTAGGCTCACCGGATCTACCCGTGTTCACCATTCTTGTGGCCGTGCCTCCGGGCGGAGACGCGCGGGTCACCTCCTTCTCAAGAAGCGATGAACGCGTGATCGAGAATGTAAAGGTCGCCCCGGTGCCCGGAATCGTGGCCATAGGAGAGGGGTCGGAGAAGTCTCCGTATTATGAGTTCGACGAGGGACCGGTCTATGAAGAGGCCGCGCCTTATCCCGAGATTCCCGTATGGATCGATCAGAGGGGGAGGATGAGGCACCAGGACGTCGTGCGAGTCTATGTCTCTCCCTTTGTATATGAGCCCGCCCAGGCCAGGCTGCGCGTGGCCGGCACTACGACCGTCACTGTCACGATAGAGGGGCAGACCACCCTGCGGGGAAGCATCCGCCCTGATGGCGCCTGGGAGAGAGTGTACCGGAACGTCCTCATGAACTATGAGCAGGGCAGGGCCTGGAGGGCTTCGGCGATCCCTGCGCTCAAGAGCCGGGCGCTTGCCAATGACCGCATGAAGATCCTCATAGATGAGACCGGCCTGTTCACGATTGCATTCGATACCTTGAGCACCGCCGGGTTTCCGGAAGGGATCCCGATAGATGATCTCTTCATGTACAGGGACGAGTTCGCCGCAGGCGGGCCCGATCTTCCAGATACCATTGACGCCACCGAGATTGCCATCCGGGTCACCGACTCCGACTCTGACGGCATCCTCTCCGGGGGCGATGAGATTGCCTTCTACGGGCAGAGCTTCTATGACCAGTTCGGCCGGCAGGGTGGCGAGGACTACTTCTTCGATGAGAATGTCTACTGGCTCTCCTGGGCCGACGGCGAGCATGCCCGGATGACATCCAGGAGCGGCTGGCTGGATGCCGTGGCGCCTTCCACGCCGCAGCACTTCGAGGATTTTATCCACGCGGAGAAGGACTCCATTTTCGTCAATTTGCCCCCCCGTGGCGCACCTATCGATTTTTATACCTGGCGGCCATTCAGCCGCAATGTACTGTTCGATCTTCCGGGCCTGGAGGAAAGCCAGCCCGTCACTCTTGTAACCAAGTTCATAAGCTACTACTACGACTATGATGAGCCGCCCCGCGTGGCCACGATCGATATCCTCGTGAAGGGCTGCGAGGGTTCAATGACCGACCTGGCGGCCTTCGCGGTCAGCGTCCCGAGTGTGGACCAGCGGCAGTTTCCCGTGGAAGCCGGCGTGTTCTGTGAGGAGGGCAATACCTTCAGGTTCAAAAGCCGGCTGCTGGTCAAATACGTGCCCGGCAATATCCTGGACTGGGTGGAAGCCGTCTACCGTCGAAGGTATGAGGCCCTGGACGATGTCCTCATCTTCACTTCCGGCGGCCTGACCGGCGAGCTGGAGTTCGAGGTCGAGGGCTTCTCGGACTCCGATATCATGCTCTTCGACGTGACCGATTCTCTCTCCCCAGTGGGCCTCGAGGTGCCCCCGGAGCGGATCGTCCCGGGTGCGGAAGGCTACACCCTCATTTTTCAGGACACTGTCGCCTCGGAGCACACCTACCTTGCGCTCAGGGCTCCCGAGATGGCCCGGGTGGGCGCCGGGCAACTCACGTTTCTCCCTCCGCCTTCTTTGAGGGATGCCTCGGCCGATTATGTGGTTATCAGCCATCCTGACTTCATCGACGAGCTGGACGATCTTGTGGACCATCGCCAGGCTCAGGGTCATTCGATCCTGAGGGCTACGACCGATGAGGTCTACGACGATTTCGGCAATGGCATGAAGTCGGACATTGCCATAAAGAGCTTCATCAGGAATACCTTCCTGACCGGGGGTTCCCAGTTCGTGCTGCTGGTCGGCGATGCCAGCGTGGATCGAAGGGGCCTGCTCCTGGATCCGCCGGAGGGCGACAATGTCAGCGACGTGGACTATCTTCCCAGCCACAATATGATTCTCTCGGACGGGAAGGCGCCCAATCTCGAGATCAGGCCGTACGAGTACTGGTTCGTCACTTTGGACGGGGATGATGATCCCTACCCGGACCTCTACATAGGACGCCTTCCGGTGGGAAGTACCGCGGAGGCGGAAGGCGCTGTGGCCAAGATCCTGAACAGCGAGAACGACCCGGGGGACGACCCCTGGAAGAAGCGCATGCTGGTCGTGGCCGATGACTATTATAGCAAGAACTGTCCTCAGCCGTCGGATCACAGCTTCGAGCACGCCAGCGACAGCGCGGCAGTCATAGCCACCGATTTCGCGGTGGTTGCACCCGAGACCACGAAGTACTACCTGGAACGATGTACCCGCTTCGACCAGACTGCCACACGTGAAAGCGGGGGCTGCTTATTTCCGGTTCAGACCCTGCTGTAT
>JAUVJV010000083.1 GCA_030592245.1 Candidatus Eiseniibacteriota bacterium | reverse complement strand
GCGAGTGGGCGCACCCTGCAAGGTAAAAGCCCTTTACAAGTGATTCCACGGGTCTGAGCTTGGGATGTACCTCATTGAAGAAACCGTGAGAGTTAATCGGTATTCTGAGCGTCCTGGACATCTCGACCGCGTCCCCGGAAGGCACTATGGCCATGGAGAGCACCACCATGTCGCACTTGACCCTGAGCTGGCGGCCGGTGAGAGTATTAACCGCCCAGACGGAGAGGGAGTCTCCGTCCCGTATGATCCTCGACGGCTTGCCCCGCACGTAGATCACGCTGCCTTCATCCTTGACCCGGGTGAAGAACTCTTCGTAGTCCTTGCCTGAGGTTCTCACGTCGATTGAGAAAATGACAGCTTCTCCATCGGGCACATGTTCTTTGTAAAGCAAAGCGTGCTTGGCCATGTACATGCAGCAGATCTTGGAGCAGTATGGGTAGTGGTGCTCAGGATCACGCGAGCCCACACACGAGATAAAGGCCACGCGCTTGGGGACCTTGCCGTCGGAGGGTCTTCTTACTTCACCATCGGTTGGGCCCGAGGCCGAAAGCAGTCTCTCGAATTGGAGCCCGTCCACCACGTCGGGGTACTTGCCCGCGCCGTATTCCGGTATCTTATCGATGGGGTAGAGATCGTATCCCATGGCCACTATGATGGCGCCCACCTCCACCTCGATGATTTCATCCTCTTGCTCGTAGTCGATGGCGTCCACCGGGCACAACTTCCGGCAAACCCCGCACTTGCCCTCGGTGAACCAGATGCAGGCTTCCCGGTCGATCACCGGTTTGCTGGGGACCGCTTGCGGGAACGGGACATAGATGGCCTTACGCTCCGCGAGGCCGCACTCAAACTCACTCGCGACCTTCGAAGGGCACTTTTCCCAGCAGATGCCGCAGCTCGTGCACTTCTCCTGGTCAACGCTCTTGGCTCTCTGCCTGATCTTAACCTTGAAGTTCCCGACGTAGCCGCTGACGCTCTCGATCTCGGCACAGGTGTAGATCTTGGCCCGCGGGTTCTGGCTGATTTCCACCATCTTGGGAGTGAGGATGCACTGCGAGCAGTCAAGCGTGGGGAAGGTCTCGGAGAGCTGAGCCATGTGCCCCCCGATCGATGGTCTCTTCTCCACAAGATGCACCTCGTAGCCCGAGTTGGCGATGTCCAGCGACGCCTGGATTCCGGCAATCCCCGCACCGATCACAAGGGCCCTGGGTGTCACGCGGAACTTCTCGGGCTCGAGTATCTGGTTGAGCTTGGTCTTCTCTATTATGGTCTTGATTATGGTGAGAGCTTTCCCGGTGGCGCTCACGGAGTCGGTATGGACCCAGCTGCACTGCTCCCTTATATTGGCGATCTCCAGCAGGTATCGGTTGAGCCCCGTGGCCTCAGCCGCCCGCCTGAAGGTCTCCTCGTGAAGGGAGGGGGAACAGCAGGCCACGACCACCCCATCCAGGCCCTTTTCCTCGATCCTCTTCTTGATCATGGCCTGGCCGGGCTCGGAGCACATGTACTTGTGGTCTTCGCAGTGCCCGACGTCGGCGTGGCCGCCTAAGGCCTCGACGAGGTCAGGAATGTTTACGGTACCAGCGATGTTCTTGCCGCAATGGCATACGAAGACGCCGATTCGCTTCATCTAACCCTTCAGTTCCAGGATCTTCTCCTGAAGCGCCGGTATGATCTTGAACATGTCATCGACGATGCCATAGTCGGCCTCGGCGAATATGGGCGCATTGGGATCCTTGTTGACCGCGATTATGGTCTCCGCGCCCTTCATTCCGGCCAGGTGCTGGAACGCGCCGGAGATACCCAGCGCAACATAGAGCTTGGGCTTGACGGTCTTGCCCGAAGAGCCAACCTGTCGATCCTTCGGCAACCACTCGGAATCCACCACGGGCCTGGTGCAGCCGACCACTCCACCCAGGGCCTCGGCGAACTTCTCCACCATCGCGATGTTGTCCTTATCCTTCACACCCCTGCCCACGCCAACGATTACATCGCTCTTGGTGATATCCACGTCCCCGACAACCGGCTCAATGTATTCGATAAACTTCCTGTAGTCAGGCTCCGCCGCGATGGGAGAGTCCACAGTCGTAATCTCTGCCTCAAGGCCGGGGTCGGAAGCCGGGAAGCAACCGGTCCGTATCGTAAGCAGGTAGGAGGGGGCCTGGCGCAGAGTGACCTCGGCGTTGAGCTTGCCATCATACATCTGCCGGGTTGCGGTTACTTTTCCGTCCGCTATATCCAGGGCGAGGCAATCGGTGGTGAAAGGCATGTCCAGCGATGGTGCCAGCGACGGGCAAAGATCCATCCCGAAGGCGGTATGGCCCATCAGGGTGACCATGGGCTTCTCGCTCGAAAGTACTTGAGAGAGCGCCCCCTGGTAGGATGCCGAATTGAACTCCTTGAATAGCGGTGAGTCGATCACCATCACGCGGTTGGCCTGAGCCTTGAGACTGTCTACGAAGGCATCGGGCTTGTCACCCAGGAGAACGGCTGTAAGGCTGCCCCCGGTCTTACTTGCAAGGTCCCGGCCGCACGCAAGGAGTTCGAACGTGATGTCTCTTATGACTCCCTGCCGGTGTTCGACCAGCGCAAAGATCTCACCCATCTCAACCTCCGTCAGATCAGGCCTTTATCCTTGATTATCTTTGAGAGCTTCTCGGAAACCTCAGATGGGTCTCCCGTGAGGATCTCCGCCATCTTGGTAACCGGCGGCGGGAAGAGCTTGTCGATCACGATGTCCGCGCGCAGATCGTCCGCCGCTATTTCATCCGAGCCTATCGTCTTGATTTCCTTCTTTGCGGCCTTCCTGATGGCTATGAGTGACGCATAGCGAGGGACGCTGATCCCGGACTGGACCGCAATCACGGCAGGCAGCGCCATGTCGAGATGTTCGAGAAGCCCGCCTTCCAGCTCCCTGTGAACCTGCGCCCGGCCCTGGTCGGCCTCTATCTGGGTGACCAGAGTCGCATGGGGGATTCCCAGCAACTGGGCAAGCGCCACACCCACCTGGGAGTAAGCGTCATCGGTGGCTATCGATCCGCAGAAGATGATGTCGTACCCGATGTCCTTAAGAGCCGCCTTCAGGAGCTGGGCTGTCTTTATCGCATCGATCTCATCGAAGTCTTCGGCCTTGATCCGTACCGCGCTGTCGGCTCCCTTGGCGAGCGCGATACGCAACGTGTCCTGGGCATCTTCACGGCCCACCGACATGGCGGTCACGGTTCCGCCGAACTTCTCCTTGAAGAGAACCGCCTCCTCGAGCGCGAACGTGTCGTACTCGTTCATGTCGAAAGTGAGCCGCTCTCTTTCGATATCCTTGCCTGAGGAGTCGACCTTGACCTCCGCCTCGGCGGTCTGCGGGACTCTCTTGATGCAGACAATGATATTCAAGTGCACCTCCTGTGCTGATCTGTCTAATCTTATCTATGCGGTCGGCCCGCTCGCATTAACCCCTCAGGATGCTCGCGGCGATTACGAGTCTCTGCACTTCCGAGGTGCCTTCGTATATCTCTGTCAGCTTCGAGTCACGGAAGTACCTTTCGACATCGTATTCCTTCATGTACCCATAGCCCCCGTGTATCTGGACTGCGTTTATGGAAGCGCGTACCGCCGCTTCGGAGGCATAGAGCTTGGCCTGCGCAGCCTCCTTGGAGAACCGTCCGCCCTTGTCTTTCTGGTATGCAGCGTTATAGGTAAGAAGTCTCGCGGCCTCGATCTCGGTCGCCATGTCAGCCAGGATCCATTGGATAGCCTGGAACTCGCATATGGGCTTCCCGAACTGCTTCCGCTGCTTGGAGTACTTGACTGACTCCTCAAGGCAGGCTTGCCCGATCCCCACTGCCTGGGCGGCGATGCCGATCCTGCCGCCGTCCAGGGCGGACAGGGCGATCTTGAATCCCATGCCTTCCTTGCCCAGCAGGTTCTCCCTGGGGATCCTGCAATCCTCGAAAACGAGTTCGGAAGTATGTGCGGCCCTCATTCCCATCTTGTTTTCCTTCTTGCCCGCACTGAATCCCGGCATCCCCTTCTCCGCTATGAACGCCGCTATCCCCTTGGTTTTCAGGGACCTATCGGTGGACGCGAAAAGCAAGACGATGTCGGCCTGGCCGCCACTCGTGACGAAGATCTTGGTACCATTGACCACGTAATCGTCCCCGTCGAGTACGGCCGTGGTCTGGACAGCGGCCGCATCGGTTCCCGCCTCGGGCTCGGTCAGGGAGAACGCACCAAGATGCCTGCCTTCGGCGAGCGCAGGAAGGTACTTCTTTTTCAAGTCTTCACTGCCGAAATCCAGTATCGGCTGGCAGACCAGCGAGTTGTTCACGGACATGATCACGCCGACCGAGCCGTCACATCTGGAGATCTCTTCAACGGCGATGGCGTAACTAACCGCGTCCATCCCGGCGCCGTCATACTCCTCGGGCACCATCATTCCCATGAAACCCAGCTGGCCGAGTTTCTTCACTATGTCGGCAGGGAAAGAGCATTCCTCATCATGCTGACCCGCAACCGGCTTGATCTCCTTCTCAGCAAACTCCCTGGCGCTGTCCCTGATCATCTGTTGCTGATCATCAAGATCGAAGTTCATCGTGCTCCTCCTTGTGACAGACCTCGCGGGCGGCGAGGCATCAAGGTATTAATCGGATGAATCAAGCAATTATGGATATGAAAATCCGAAAGGTGAGGATAGCACCGGCCCTTCGGCCAGTCAAGCGAAAAGGATTATGGCTGGGCCGGCTGCTCTTCGGCGGGGGCTGCTTCCAGTTTCTGTACCGGGACTTGGGAGTCCCCGGAGGCTGTCTCTTCGTCCGTCACCGCCGCGGCCTCGGCCTTGTCCTCGGCGTTCTCGGGCATCACGCCGATCACCTCGATGAAGATAGAGCTCAAGGTTGGGTCGAGCTCCCTTCCTGCCTTGTCCGCGATGATCGCAAGGGCCTTGGCCTTGCTGAATGGCTTCATCCTGTACGACCTGGCCGAGGTGAGGGCATCATAGATGTCTGCGATCCTCACGATGCGGCTGAAGGCGTCCGGACGGATTGAACGCTGGGTCGCCGGATAGCCCGACCGGTCCAGGTTGAGGTGGTGGCAGAAGGTGACGATCATGCTCCTCAGGATTGCCCTGTCGAGCTTCTTAAGATAGGTAAGCACCTTTACGCCCGATGTCGTATGACCCCGCATCATTGCCCAGTCATCATCCGTGAGATCCTGGGTCTTGTTCAGGACCTCGCGCGGGACATCCATCTTGCCCACATCGTGGAAGAGGGCGGCGATGCCCAGATCGCAGAGCGCCTGCCTGGGAAGGCCCAGCCTGTTGCCCAGGGCGATTGAGTAGATGCAGACATTGAAGGAGTGGTGATATGTATACTCGTCATAGTCCCTTATGGCCGTCAGCGTGAGCATCGATTCCTCGTTGGAGAGGATGCTGTCGACCACGTTCTCTACTACGCGCTTTACTTTCCTCGGGTTGACCTTTCCGCGCGAGACCCCGTCTTTCAGGGCCTCCTTGACTATGTGAAGGGCCGAGAAGAAGGATCGCTTGGCGTCATCCTTGGTCGGTCCGGATGACAGCTCAGCATGGTCATTGCCATCTTCAGGGCCAGGTATGCGCCTTATTTCTACGCCTGCGATTCCCTCGAGGTTCATCAGCCGAACGAGCTCCTCGAAGGGATTGTCATGCGAAGGATCCAGCCGGGCGAATACCATTCCGAAGCCAAGGAAGTCATCAACCTCGGCAATCTCATCGATGCTCATCGATCTGACGCCGCGGGCCGTCATCTCGTCCACGAAATACTTGAGCGTATTGAATCCCGAAACCGTGGCTTTCACGCGTGTCCGGTTAAAGAACACGCAATCGTTCTGGATATCGAACTGGACGGTGTCCGCCTCGTTCAACAGATCACTGACGATTGCGAACAAAGCCTCGGCACTGTCCGAGACGGCGGAGTTGTACCGGTCATATGTCTTTGCCAGCCTTATGAGCACGTGGAACCTGCCAAGGAACTCCTTGGCCAGATGGAGCTGCTTAAGGCTCCCCGTGGTCAGGGTTATCTTCTCGGAACAAGCTCCTGTCTTGCAGTCTGTTTTTTCTGTCATGGCTCGAACATGGTTATGGTTGTCATGGCCTCTAAAGCGGCGCGCTTGAGCAGGCCATCGCTATCCTCGATGGCAGTCCTCAGGAACTCAGCCGCTTCCCTGTCATTCATCATCGCGATACCGTAGAACGAACTCGCCTGGGTCTCCTCATCCATGTGCTTGTACTGGCCGCAGGCAATGGTCTCGAGGAATCCGTAGCCCTCCTTGCCCATATTCCCGTAGGTCCTCATCACTTCCCGCTTCTCATCCATCGATTTCTTGCCGAAGCTCTTGTCAATGATCATGGCCTCCAGGAAGTCCCTCGCGTCGCCGGAGTCTATCTCCCGCATGGCGGATAAGGAGGCGAATCGCACCATCTTATTATCGTCATGGCAAAGCGTCTGGAGAACATCCAATCCCTGGCTGCTGCGGATCTTCCCTACCGATCTGGCCACCTCGCGTCTGACCCTCGCCTCTGCGTGGGACCCCGCCTGCTTCAGGAGGCCTATTCCTTTCGGGTTACCCATCAGGCCGAGGATCATCACCACATTCCTCACGAAGTACCACCTCTTGTCCTCGACGGAGTGCCTGAGATACTCCGGGTTGTTCTTGGCGATCACCGAGATGGCCCTGCAGAGGAGGTAGCGCACCCTGCGCACCTCGCAGTCGGCCAGCACATCACAGAGCGGGTTGATCGCCGTGGGGGAGAGCATGGTGAGATAAGCGAAAATCTCCTCCAGGCGCTGTTCCGAGAGGTTCGGGAGGTGCTCGCCGAGCTGGCGTATGAGTTTCCTGTCTCCGAGCTTGTCGATGGTATCACTGATGCTCGCTTTCCTGGGTTTCTCAAGTTCATCCCGGTCCTTGAGCGTGCGCAGGTCTGACATGATCGCGCAGGCCGAAAGATAGTCGCCTGAGCCGACTTGCCAGTCGCATATTCTCCCGAGAAAATTGGTCACGCGGTCGAAGGTCTCATCAAGCGGTCCCATGTTGAGGATCTCGAGGCAGATGTCGCTGCAGCGCTTGAGGATGCTTTCGTCTTCCTCTTCGAGAATCTCGTGGCTGATCTTCTGGATATCCTGCTCGGTGATCTTGCGCTGGCGGCGCTTGGGAGCCGAAACCCTGTGCTCAAGGGAAAGGCCAAGCTCCTTGAGGAGGAACTCGGTGTCCGGTAGTGCCGCGCCCCCGGGGATTGTGCGTGGCTTCGCCTCGATCTTCTCAGCGAGCTCCTCGATGCTCTTCTTGTCTTCGGCCTCAAGGTAGGCATCCACCGCCCTGTAGCTTATGTTGGTAAGGTCTTTCTCCCACAGTATGGTGACCAGGTCGGCCTGGTAAGGGTCGGCCTCGCGCGCTTCATGGAGGGCGCTCAGGAATTCATAGGTCTCGCTTCTCACGAGTCCGTCCCTGAAGCTGATGAGCCTGATTCCGTCACGATACAGGGCAAAGGCGAGGCTCTCCATCTTGTCGTCGTTGGAATAGACCACATTGCTGCCGTAGATCAGTTCACTCTCGCGCACAAGCAGGGTCAGGGACTCGTGACGGCTGAGATAGGCGGACATCCGCCGCTGCAGGTTGTCGAGGGATTTCTGAAGCACAGGGTTGTTGAGCTGATACGTTCTCATGTTCCTGAGAACCGTGGCCATCAGCTTGAGGATGGTATTGATGCTCGCCTCGCGAGAGGCCGCACTCGTCTTTGGCTTATTGTCTACGCTAGTTTCCAGAGTTGGTACGGGTGGTGCACCACTTGATGCCCGTTCTTTATATCGGCTCGGAGGTTTGGCATTATTAGCAT
>JAUVJV010000344.1 GCA_030592245.1 Candidatus Eiseniibacteriota bacterium | reverse complement strand
GGATCATATCAACCCTGGATACCCCACACCTCCAGATAACGACCGCTCGCAGGCGCAACTAACCGGAGAGATGCTGAACACTCCCAATCAGTCGGCTGAACAACTTACATGAAGACGAAACTTCATCAGTCTATCTGCCGTCGAGCCAGACTCTCCGGCTGTCTTGAAGGAGATCAGGTAGTCTCCCTCCTCAAGAATCTCGGGTGGCACCGATACCTTGAAGGGCCCGTCCCCCGTTGGCAGGGGAAGATCCGGCCATAACCACCGTGTGCTTTCCGCGCCGGCCTTTGCCAGCTCGACATCCACGCTGGATAGCCCCAGCATCTCCGGAGGTCGTGTGACGATGAGATGCGCAGGGTCGCGGGGAGTTTTAAGGGTCAGCCTGAGGATAGGAACTTGCGAGGCCGGATGGTCAGTGCTTGCATCCTGGCTTGCTTCAAACGCTTCCGCAAGATCCAGGATAAAGACCCGGGCCTCCGGACCTTCCAGGTCCATATGGTATGTCCCCGCTACGGGGCGAGAAGTACCCTGTGCGTCGCCGGCTTGCTCCGACGTATCGAGCATCAGGAATCGCTGCTCCGGGGGGCCGCCGGGATCACTTGAAGCCGGGACATCTGCAGAAACCAGATCTTCTGCAGGGGCCTCCTCCTCTATCCCCTCTGCCGCCAGAGCCAGCTGTGCCTTTTCATCTCGCAGAGGTTCGGTTGAAACAGACGCCTGTTGCTCTGTATTGGGTATCGGCTCTTGATCTTGATTCTCCGGCCCTCTTCGGAGCGCATCTGCCTCCATCGGGGCAACCGTAACCTGGGGAGGCGCCTCGGGGCCCTCTCCGCCAACCAGGAGTATGACTGCAACGATGATGCCCGCCCCGGCCACTACCCCGACCGCCGGCAGGGGGCGCATCAACACACCTCGCACCCGATCCATAAGGGAGGCTTGATTCACACTTGCCCCTGCGTTGGGTGAGGCCAGCCCAAGGTCACGGGAGACCCCGCGAATCGTCTCAAAGTCGTCGCGGCACTGCCTGCATTTACTCACATGATCAAGCAGCTGCTTTCTCTCGTCCGCCCCCACTGTCCGGTCGTCGATCGCCAGTCTGACAAGGGCATCTGATTCACAGTGAGGAGTCGTGCATGCAGCCTGCAGATCCCTCATCGTGCGCCTGAGGTGCCTGGCCAGGTTAAGGGCTTCACGACAGTCCGCACACTGCTCAAGGTGGACCTCGACGAAAATACGCTGACCCTCATCAAGGGTCCCCAGCAAGAGGCTGTCGATCAATTCCCTGCAAGTCTGACAGCGATTATCTGTCATAGCTGCTCTCCAGGCCGAACGGATGTGATTCCCCCCACTATCGATCCCTTACCTATCTAAACAGTCGTATCCGTCCCGCCCAAGTTCCTTACTTTCAACAGGCTCTTCAGTGCCAGCCTGGCCTTCTCGCGGCATCTGGCGGCACGTGATTTTATCGTTCCAGGTCTCACTCCGACTGTTTTCGCTATCCGGCCAAACGGCATCTCATCAAGATATATCATCTTCCAGAGGTCCCTACACTCAGGAGTAGCCATGGAAACCAGCTTACTTAGAAGCCGGCGGCGCTCATCTGCCTCTATCAGATCCAGCGCAGTCGGACCCTGGTCTGGAATGTCCCAGGTATCATCCAGGCTCAGGTGCTCCTTCAGGCGGCGTCGCCGTCTGACCTCGTCCGTGCAGGTGTATATCGCCACCCTGCATACATATGTCTTGAGTGATGATCTTCCCTCGAAGTTCTTCAAGCACATCAGCAGGCGCAGACGGACCCTCTGGTGCATGTCCTCCAAGTCCGATCCGAAGCCCCATCTTGGATTCCGTATGACTGAGAAGATCCAGAAATCTATGCGGACGGACGCATCAGGGTCCCCACGGAGGTAACCCCGTATGACACTCTTGTCCTGATGCCCTTCGACTCTTCCAGAGTTGTCCAATGGCCGCTTCCGCTATTGGTTGGAATGATAGGACAAGCATACCAGCCCTCTCCCGTTTAGTCAACGGCTAAGGGCCTTCCCGCACACAGACAGATCAGAGACGCTCGTGGATTCCGGGAATATCCCAGACGGTTATGATGCCTGTGAGCTTCTCGTTGGGGTCTCCCTCCCTCGTGATCAGCAGAGCCTGGATTCGCTTCCCCTGCTTGTCGGATTCCTCGAACTTTGCCAGCACTTCCGTGAGGCGTGTTCTGGCAGGGATGAAGACATGGGCATCTTCGCACTCCGCGCACTCCAGCACTTCCCGGAGTGGTGTCAGGCGCAGGTCCCGCACGGTCTCGTCCAGGTGCTTTCCCATGAACCGGGCAACCGTCTCCATGGTAAGCAGCCCGAGGAAGTGTTTGCCATCATAGACGGGCAGCTGCGAGTAGCTTTCTTCCATCATGGACCTTATCGTCGGCCCGACCGGACCGTCTCCCTTCCCAGTAAGAACCTTGCTGCGAAAAACGGACACCACCCGTGGCGGACTCATCAAAAGCGACTTGACTCGCTCGATTCGCTCGACCGCCAGGTCGCTCGGCCATGCGATCTCGGTGCCGTCGATATCGCCGTGAATGAGGATATTCCGGAGCTTCCTGAACTTATGAAGGTCATCCTCATGCCTGGCTATGGAAGGGTCTCGCCTGGTGGCCTCGCTCATTATCTCAATGATCCCCGAATCCCGTCCACCACCCGCGACCTTTCGGAGATGCTGCTCGATAGACCTGAAGGCCTTAAGGAAGCGACCTGAGTTGGTTTCCATGTTTACTCCTCCACGCTGCGTTCCGGTGACCCCGATGCGGGCGTATTGTCTTCCTCGACGGTTGGCCCACCGCGCAGGTAGGCGGTGGCGGTGCGCATCGAGCCCAGGATCTGCTTGCAGTCACTGTAGGCGTTGGTTGCAAGGGTACCCGCCCGGGCCACTTTGTTTTCAACGATGCGGTCGATCTCATCCAGGCTACGCTCTATCCGGGTGAGATAAACTTCCAGATTCTCCAGGTCGACGGAGCGGTCCATCTGGAGGTGAAGGTGGTAAAGCGCAAGCACATAGGGGACCACCATGCTGTAGGCCATGAGCAGCACCCCGACGCGGAAACCCTCGACATGGACCTTCTTGCAGAAGGCATAGACAGAATCGGGGACGGCCGCGATGGCAATATTCGCGGTGCATGCGGGATCGATATAGGAGGCGACTTCCCTGACTTTTCGCTCCACATCTTTCTCGATATCGTTCTCAAGGCGTCTTATGCGGTCGGGATCGGTTTCCTCCTGGATCCGCTCGACCTTCTCGGTAGCGCTCCACTTGGAGTCCACGGGAAGCCGCTTCCCGCTGGGAAGCACGATCGCGTACTCCACCACCTTGCCTCCAACCCTGAAATCGCGGTCGATCATGCCGGGCGGGAATTCGGCAAATGCATCGGCCAGGATGTTCTCTCCCGACTCTCCCCTGGTCCTTGCACCCACCAGAACCCTCTCTATCCTCCGGGAAATCTTATGTATGTCATTCTCCCACCGGGAGCGGTCCTCGAGTTTGGCACGGAGCTCCACAAGCAGGTTCCGGGTGTCACCCACGT
>JAUVJV010000462.1 GCA_030592245.1 Candidatus Eiseniibacteriota bacterium | reverse complement strand
GTGACCGGCGACTGGCAGCACACCGAGAATATTCCCAAGGACATAGTTGAACTAGCAGAGAAGTCGGCTCCGGATGTGGAGGAGCCCGACACAGTCCTTGTGGATTCTCCGCCTGCAATCCTGGCTACCACGGAACCGGCTGAGCTTATCCAGGCTGACGGCGAGCCGGAATACGCATCGGTGGAGGGCACGCAGCTTCTCTACATGAGCAATACCGAGAGCGATGTCCTCATGGATATCGAATCCCAGACATACTATGTGTTGCTCTCAGGCCGCTGGTATGTCTCGAGCTCGCTGCCTGAAGGGGAATGGACCTACGTAGCACATGACAGACTGCCTGAGGACTTCCCGAAAATCCCGGCTGAGTCCGACATGGGAACCGTCCTGATGAGCGTTGCGGGAACCCAGCAGGCCAAGGATGCGGTGCTGGAGAACCAGATTCCCCAGACCGCCGAGGTCGACCGGAAGACCGCCACGGTTACGGTGCAGTACGACGGCGATCCCGAGTTCGAGAAGTGCGGGGACGAGGGTGTGGCCTATGCAAAGAATTGCGACAAGACCGTGCTCCTGATCGACAAGCGGTACTACTGCTGCGATGAGGCGATCTGGTTCGAGTCGGGCAAGCCCGACGGCCCGTGGGAGGTAAGTGTTGAAGTGCCGGACGAGGTGCAGTCGATCCCACCGGAGTGCCCCGCCTACAATGTCAAGTACGTCTATATCTACGAGTCCACACCCGAGGTGGTCTATGTGGGCTATACCCCGGGTTACACATGCTCCTATGCCTACGGTGGATGTGTGGTCTATGGCACGGGTTACTGGTACCGTCCATGGTATCGTCACTATTACTATCCCCGCCCCGTGACCTATGGCTTCTCGGTTCACTATAACCCGTACTCAGGCTGGGGCTTCTCCTTCGGCTTCCGCTATGGCTGGGTCGGGTACAGAGGGTATCGGCCATACTACGGCGGCTGGTGGGGGCCGGGCGGCTACCGTCATGGTTACCGCCATGGCTACCGTCATGGTTACCGCAATGGTTATCGACATGGGGCACGGGCAGGCTATGCCGCCGGGAGCCGGTCTTCCGGGAGACAGACAGCCAACAGGAATATGTACAAGAATAGGTCCACCGGGGTGCGAAACACGGGAGCAACCGGGACACGACCGGCAACGGGGACACGACCGGCAACGGGGACACGACCGACAGCCGGGACGCAGCCGGCTGCCGGCAGCCGCGAGAGGCCCACGACGGCCCCGAATACCAAGAACAATGTGTATGCCGATCGCAACGGCAATGTCCACCGCCAGACCAATCAGGGTTGGGAGACCCGTGATAAGGGCAGCTGGACATCCAGCGACAGGGCCTCGCAGAACAAGAAACAAAGCTATCAGAACAACAAGTCGGACCTCAGCCGCCAGTCCAATGCCCGAAGTCAAGGGACCCAGAGAACCAGCAACTACCAGAGCCACCAGCGGAGCTCGCAGCCATCCCGATCCTCGGGAAGCCGTTCCGGAGGAAGCCGCTCAGGAGGCGGCCGTTCGGGAGGCGGAGGAAAGCGCCGCTAGACAGGGAGGTCGGCTATCCGGCTTAAAGTGTTTGGGCGTGGGCCAGGCAAGTCACTGCTTATTATCCTCGGCGTAGTATGCCTCGCCGCGGCAGTTCAGGCCCAGGATACGGATGTCCGGGACATCCTGAGGACCCGGGTCGAGCAGATAAGACATTCCGGTGAGTTCCAGATCGGGGAGGATTTCATCTCGGCTGTGATTGTCCTGCCCGAGTTCTACGAGAACCGTGATTTCGAACCGGCCTGGACAGAGCGCCACAAGATTGAGAACCTCCTTAAGTCCATCCGGGGCATCCGGGCCGATGGTCTCTACCCATGGGATTATCACCTGGCGGAGATCGAACGCCTGCTCGCCGAAAGAGCCGACGGCGGAGGCAGTGAATCCTACCTGTCTGCCGATATTGACATGCTGCTCACCGACGCTATATTGCGACTTGCCTATCATATGCTCTTCGGCAAGATTGATCCTGAACGGCTCGATCCCAACTGGAATCTCTCCGCTGAGATAGACGGGCTGGAGCCGGCCGCGGGGTTGGAGAAAGCGCTTGCCTCACCCAACCTCCATACCTTCATTGAGGAGTTCAAGCCCGATCAGCGTTTCTACCTCCGGCTAAAGGACGCGCTCGCGTCATATCGCGGCATCGCGGACATGGGTGGCTGGAGAGAAGTCCCGTTGGGGAGGGTGCTCAAGAAGGGTGAAAAGGATGAACGGGTCCCGGCTCTTAAAGAGCGCCTTTATATGACCGGCGATCTCGAGGGCCTGGGAAACGAGGCGTCTCTACTTTTCGATGGTGACCTTGAGGAGGCTCTCATTCGCTTCCAGCTGCGCCATGGACTCTCCGCGGATGGGGTGGTCGGGCCCAGGACCCTCGAAGCCATGAATGTGCCGGTGGCGGACCGCATCGATCAGATACGCGTCAACCTGGAGCGCACCCGCTGGGTCATGCAGGATGTCACCGAGAGTTTTGTGATC
>JAUVJV010000177.1 GCA_030592245.1 Candidatus Eiseniibacteriota bacterium | reverse complement strand
TCAAGGCACCCTAGCCCCGTGGAGGACCCGCGCCCGGGTCAGTGCCTCGCTGTCCTCGCCTCGGGACCCGCGCCCGGGTCAGTGCCTCGTTGTCCTCGCCTCGGGATCCGCGCCCGGGTCAGTGCCTCGCTGTCCTCGCCTTGTTTCTGGGCCAAATCGCGTAGTTGAGCCGGTCGAGGTGGGAGGGTCCGCTAATCTTCCAATGGTTCTGCAAGCATGTGCATGCATGCGCAAAAGATGCCGGGGAGAGGCTAAAGCCAGGTGTTCTTGCGCTCCGAAATGCTTTGACACGGCGCCACGACTGTGATACAATACTTATCAGAGCGGGGGAGTCGCGCCCGCTCTATTTGTGTATTCTGGTGTTTTGATGCCTAAGGAGGAAGAGGTGGGGAAAGAACATCTTCTCGTCATTGCATTGCTCATAATCTCCCTGTCGATTCTCACTGTCCAGCAGACGTGCGCCGATACGATCGTCGAACGCGTGGACTTTTCCAGGCCTCTGATCGCGCACGGTGAAGCCACCTGTTCGGTTACGATAGAGGGCCTGCCCGCCGTTGGGAACCCGGGGGAGCCGCGGCTGCCCGCTTATGGCATGAGGGTTCTATTGCCGCAGGGTCATGAGGTGGCCGATGTGCGTGTTCGCCTGCTGTCTGAGGCAGAAATAGCTCTCGACCTGCCGCTTGAGTGGGCTCAGCAGCAATCACCTCTCAGTTTTAAGCGCGCCGAGCGGATCGGGGCGGAGCAGTCGATATATGATAGCCCCATGCCATTTCCCTCCGAGCGGGGCCTCCATGTGACGACCGAGACCTTCCGGGGCTACCGGATCGCTTTCTTGAGGATATATCCGGCTGCCTATGTCGGCTCTCGCAACAGCCTTCTCTTCTCATCTTCGATCGAGATTACGATTGAGACGGAGCACAGCCCCATGGTCACACTTTCCTCGTCCTCGACGCTGAGGATGAGCGCGGACAGGGATCTTGAGCAACTCAGGAGGCTCGTGGATGATGTGTCGGCCGCGTCAACTTATGGTTCGGGGCCCTCGCCGAGACTCCTGTCATCGGTAGTCGATCCCGAGGACTCGTATCCCTATGTCATCATCACTCACTCGACCTTCATCGGCACCTTCGATACCCTGAGAGCCCACCGTGAGCAGATGGGCTTGAAGGCCAAGATCGTTAACATCGGATCGATCAACTCCCAATACTCAGGCCTGGATCTCCAGGACAAGATAAGGAACTTCATAAAGGACGCCTATCTCAACTGGGAAACCGAATTCGTCCTGCTGGCCGGTGATGAGGAGCTGATACCACACCGCGGGCTGTATGCCGATGCCGGCGGATCCTACACCGACGAGGACATCGCCTCGGATCTTTACTATGCTGCCCTGGACGGGAACTGGAACGATGATGGCGATTCGCTCTGGGGTGAGGTGGATGAGGCTGACCTGATACCCGAGGTTTCGGTGGGAAGGGCTTCGATCGTTACCGAGGCAGAGGCCACGAACTTCATAAACAAGATTCTCAAGTATGAGACCTCTCCGGTTGTCAGCCAGATCAAGGTCGGCCAGATGGTGGGAGAGCTTCTCTGGGACGATCCCACCTGGGGAGGCGACTATAAGGACGAGATCAAGGACGGGGCGTCGACCCACGGCTATACCACGGCCGGCTTTCCGCCGTCGTTCACAGTGCATACTCTCTACGACCGTGACATCGATCCCGCCCGCTGGGACAAGGAGGACCTGATTCCGCTCCTTAACGGGGGCCGTCATCTGGTGAATCACCTCGGCCACTCGAGTGTTACCTATGGTTTCAGGATGTACAATTCGGACGTGGAGACCCGGTTTACGAATGACGGTGTTTCCAATTCCTATTTTATCCTCTACACGCAGGGGTGTTACTCCGGTTCCTTCGATAACAGGACCTCCAGTGGCACTTATGGCGATGACTGCCTCGGCGAGCATTTCATGTTCGTGGAGAATGCCGCCGTCGCCTTTATCGGGAACACCAGGTATGGCTGGGGCGAGCATGAAAGCACCAATGGGGCCAACCAGTACTACGACAGGCAGTTCTTCGACGCGATATTCGGTGAGGGAATTACCGCCATAGGTCCGGCCAATGATGATTCAAAGGTGGACAATATACCTTTCGTGGATTTCGGTCCCAACAGGTGGGTGTATTATCAGCTGGTTCTCCTGGGCGATCCCGCCATGGACATCTGGACCGATACCCCCGGGAGCCTCACGGTTTCGGCTCCGGAAGTCATTTATGCATCGGATAATGAGATCGCGGTCGATGTGACCGATGGCACGGATCCGGTCGAGGGCGCCAGGGTCAGCATCTTTAACGATGACACCTACACTATGGGATTCACCGATGCCGCCGGGCGGGCCTATGTCGACCCGGGGGCTACCGGACCTTGCTCGCTCTATGTGGCGGTAGCGGCGCACGACTTCTATCCGTCGCTGGATACGGTGGCAGTCATTGTCGCCTCCCATGCCGTTGTGATAATCGACAGCGTCGGGATGGATGATGACATGTCCGGAGGAAGCCTGGGCAACTCCGACGGTGTGATCGATGCGGGCGAGACCATTGAGGCCCTGGTGGTGCTCAGGAACGTCGGCCAGGATACGGCCTTCGCCGTCGCCGCGGAGCTGACGTGCACCGATCAGTTCATAGATCTTATCGATTCCACGGGCATCTACGGGGACATAGCGCCCGACAGCACGCTCTTTCCAGGCTGGGACTATTGTTACAGCGTGGATATCATGGCTCCCGACAGCCACGTGGTTGACTTCGCGATGGACATAGCCCACTCGGACACATCGCTGACCAAGCACTTCTCGGTCATGGTGAGCGCCCCCGTGCTCTCGCTTGCCGGATTCTCCACGGCTGATACCCTCTATGGGAATTCCGACGGCTGCATCATGCCCAGTGAAACCGTAGAGCTGACGCTTATGCTCAGGAACTCCGGTTCCGGCATCGCCGAAGGGCTGAGCGTGATCCTCACAGAAACCGACCCCTATGTGACCTTGCTCAATGACAGCGCCTATGTCGCCCAGATAGCCGGCAACGGCCAGGGCGATCCTATGCCGGCATTCGTGCTCGAGGTGGCGCTCGAGTGTCCCGATTTCCACGAGATCGGTCTCGGGATTGAGATCACGCTTGCGAATGGACTACAGGCCACCGACAGCTTGACGATCGCCATCGGCGGTTCGCTCGATGAGGACTTCGAGAGCGCGCAGGCCGGCTGGTATTCGACCGGGTTCAATGACGGATACGATGATGAGTGGCACCTGGAGGACTACCGGAATCACACCGCCGGCGGGACCTAGTCCTGGAAATTTGGCGGCGCGGATGACACCAGATACACAGATTACGGACACGGGGCCCTGGTCACGCCAGAGCTTTGTCTCGGCCCCGATGCCACTCTTACCTTCTGGCACTGGGTGGAGGCCGAGACCTCGAATGCAGTTTACGCCTGGGACGGAGGGATCGTGGAGATCTCGACCGACGGCTCCGAGAGCTGGTCTCAGATTACTCCGGTCGGAGGCTATCCCCGTCTTATCCAGCCTAATGCATCGAGTCCGTTCGATCCGGAGACACCTTGTTTCGCCTGGAGCTATGGCTGGGACGAGGTCCAGTTCGACCTGTCCTCTTATGAGGGGCCGGCGAGGGTGCGGTTCAGGTTCGGATCCGACGGCTACATCGGTGCCGAGGGCTGGTATATCGATGACATCAACGTGGCGGACGATTTCGCATCCGTGGACATAGATGATGAGGACCTGGAAGTCAGGCCCATCAGTTTCGCGCTTCGCGGCGTGAGCCCCAACCCGTTTTCCGCGACCGGGCGGGTGGCTTTCGACGTGCCCCGCGCATCGAGAGTGAAGATTGCTCTCTATGATGTTACCGGGCGCGTGGTTGACACCATCACCGATTCTCTCTACGAGCCGGGGCGCCATTCCGTCAGCCTGGATTACGGGCAGGAACTGGCCTCGGGCATCTACTTCATGAGCATGCAGGCCGGGGGTTTCAGCCAGTCCAATAAGGTCGTGGTCGTCCGGTGATCCGCCCTGCTTGACACCTGCGGTCAATCTTCTGTAACCTCTCCTCATCCGACGGGGGAGAGGAGCGACCTTCTCAGGTGGGAGCAAACATGAGCAAGCCGACCTATGAGATCGTGGGTCACATCGAGCGCTTCGACGAACGGGATACTGTCTTTTCCCGGGAGGCGCTTGTTCCCGGCTCCGCCGAAGAGACCCTCTACCATGAGAAGAACCCGCACCTGAAGCAAGTGGACGATGCACTCTCGCGTTTCATAGATGAGAAGCTCGACAGGTCGGGACCCACCTGGGGCCGCACGTATTATCGGACAGTGTTCGATTCGATGGCGCACCTGGGGCTTCCCGACTGCGTGGATGGAGTGCCGGCCAGGGGCGAGATGGACCTCACGGAGGCCGAAGCTACGAGGCTCCTTAAGAGCGTCGCCCTTTATCTTGGCGCCGACGTGGTGGGGATAGGACCGCTCCGCCAGGAGTGGGTGTACTCCCACAAGGGAGCGCGTCCCTTCTTTGACTCCCAGGCTCCCAACCCTCCGCTCTTCGAGGGAATGCCCGAGGGCTATTCCGGAAGATGTTGGGGAGACGCAATCGAGATTGATCACCCCCGTGCGGTGGCCCTCGGTTTCTCACAGGATCTCGGGATCTTGCGTACCGGCCCCGGGGAGGCGTCCGATCTCGAGGTAGGTAAGATCTATGCCAGGAGCGCGCTGGTGGCATGCCAGCTCTCGAGCTTCATTCGCAGTCTCGGCTGGTCCGCCCGTGCGCATCACGTACGCAACTACGGGGTGCTCGCGGTTCCGGTTGCCGTGGATGCGGGCCTGGGCGAGCTCGCGCGCAGCGGGCACCTGCTCCATAAGATATACGGTCTCAACCTGAGGCTGTCGATCGTTACCACCGACATGCCACTCCTCCTGGATGAGCCCGTCGAGATAGGTGTGCAGGAGTTCTGCGAGAGATGTCTCAAGTGCGCAAGGTGCTGCCCGGTGGGAGCCATCCCGCAGGGTCCCAAGACGGAAGCCAATGGGGTGATGAAGTGGAAGATGGATGCGGAGAAGTGCCTTCAGTACTGGTCGAAGACGGGCGCCGCCTGCGTCATATGCCAGGTGGTCTGTCCCTGGAGCAAGGCGCTCTCCTGGTATCACAAGGCCATCGCCCATCTGGCGTCGAGGTATCCCGGGCTCACTCCGGCGCTTCTCCTCGGAGATGACCTTTTCTACGGAAAGAAGTACAGAGCTCGCGCCAAGCCCGAATGGATGGTCTGAGCAAGACGGATAAGACTGCAAATCCGAACCTTCTTGACCCAATCCCAGCAGAAAGAGCTTGACAAAATTTGCAAATATTGGCAAACTCTTGCCCATGTGTTAGCGATGTGTCGCTGGCCCATTGCGATAGGCGCTTCAGATGGCAGGCTGCGAGAAGTGAGCGAGCCAAGCGCCTGTTGCCAAAACGATTGCTAATTAAATAAGACGGTATCTGTATCAGTTTCGATTTTGACCTGGGGCGTAGGTTCAGGGCGAGTAGTTTCTGCCTCGAGCGGAGATGAAAAGGTGGGGCGTTAAGCCCCACCTTCCTGTTTGTGGGGGCGGCCTCCGTTCGGAG
>JAUVJV010000051.1 GCA_030592245.1 Candidatus Eiseniibacteriota bacterium | reverse complement strand
AGGGTGGAGCTTATGGCCGTCGCGATCTCGTTGAGAATTCTAAGCTCCTCAAGCGCGATCTTCAGGCGCTCATTCTCGGATTTGAGCTTTTCGATCCTGCTGTTCTCTTCCATCTACCACCAACCACCACTGAGAATAACGGCTCCTCGGCATTGCATAAGGATATACTCCTCCACCCCGTTGCCGGAAGGCTGCAAATCCGGCCGGAACCTCCTCCTCACCTGTAGCCGAGCCCGGCAATTCCCCTATTCATGTTAAAGAAACCGAGCATGGTTTCTCTCTACGGTGGATTTATCGGCGGTGGCTCGATCATCATCACCGGGGATGAGTTCCCTTCGGCGAAGTCATTGATCTCCTCGCAGAAGACGGAATACGCATAGACCTGGGTATTGTTACCGAAGATGATCTTCTTTGCGCTCTCCAGGGTCACTCCATCCAGTCTGTATCTGTCCATGGCCCCATACCCGGACGCGAGCCTAACCCGGTAGGTGCTACCTTTGGCGATCCTGATAACACCCTCAAGGCCCACCGGCACTTCCACAGCTACCTTCCAGGTTGGCTTTTCTGAAGTAGGCTGATGGTTTCTGTCCTCTTCCATGAACGCGGCAGCGTTGGGAAACTCGATTCTCGCGGATACCCCAACGGCGCTGAACGTGACGTAGTCTTCCGGCGATGCTACCAGATACGGCGGCCATACTATGGCTTTGTCTCCTCGCCTCAGAATGACCACCTTGTGTTGCTTGGGTACGTACGGTCCCATGTTTTCACCTCCTGCGGTTTGCGTGCCAGAACGAGCCCATCGCTACGCAGAGCGACGGCTCATCCTTCTATCAACTTCTGATACCGTGAATCTGCTCGCAGCTGGATCAAGCCCGGGTAACGCTCGATCCTGGACGGCAGAGCCCCATGCTTGAAAGCCCTGGTTACCCAGTCGAGCGCCGTTCCCCGCACGCCCAACATCTCGTAGGTCTCTGCAATGTGGATTATAACATCTATGTCCTCTGGGTCAAGGCCAACCGCTGTATCCAGGAACTCGTGAGCCCGGTCGTCATCGCCCAGCTTTTCATAGTAGCTTGCCAGATCGGACAGGATCACCGTATCGAGCGAATCTGCCTTGAGTTCACCCCCAGCCATCGCAGCAGCACGCCTGAAGTTCTCCAAGGACTCTTCCCGGCCCTCCGGATTCCAGTATTGAGCCTCCGCAAGGTGAGCCCAGATCTTGTACTTCTCGTCTGAAATGCTGAGCGCCCTCCGGTATATCTGCTCCGCATCGGCATAGCGTGCCTGATTGAAGTAAAGCGTTCCCAGGTTGGATATGACCGTTGATGAGGTTGAATCGATTGCATGGCTTTGCTCAAACATCTTCGTCGCCTCGGGCCACATCTCAAGCTGAGTGTAGGTCGCTCCGAGATAGTTGTACGCATCGGCCTCGCCCGGCTCAAACTCGATGGCTCTCTTGAATGGCTCGATAGCCTCCTCATATTTCGACTGGACATAGTACATGTAACCGAGATTGACATGGGTAGCGTAAGGCTCGGGATTCAGCTCTATTGCTCTCAGGAACGTTGCTTCGGCCTTCTCATAATCGCCCATGCCTCTGTATGCCGCCGCCAGGTCCTCATGGCCTCTGACATTCAGCGAATCCAGCTCAATGGCAACAATCAATATCTCTGAGGCCTTTTCATAATCTCCTGAATTAAGGTAGATCCTGCCGAGAAGAAGGTGCGCCGGGATAGACTCACTATTGATCTCGAGAACGCGGTGCCCGGAGCTGATTGCAGGATCCAGCCATTTCGTGTCCTTGGTGTTCCAGTACTTCCAGCTGTAGGCTCTGCCAAGGCCGTAGTGGGCTTTCTCATAGGCAGGATCCTCAGCCGTCGCGCTTGTGAAGGCTTCTATTGCCTGATCGATATCCTGACCGGCCTTGTACGGATACAGGTATCCCTGGCCTTCAAGATAGTGGCCGAACGCCCCGGGGATGCCCGTATGCCCTTTGGCCAGTGCCCTGACCTGCTGGTGCCCAGGTTGCACATCAAGCAGCTGCAGCACCTTAAAGACCAGCGAATCCTGCCACGTGGCCAGGTTGGCGATGGGATCCGCGAGCCTGATAGAACCCCTTTGTATCACGATCTCGCTTTCCCGGCCATTCTCGTATTCAACTCCAACGTCACTTCGCGACATGGCCAGCCCGATCTTCCCACCGATCCACTCGAAGTTCCCCCACAACACAACATTCGCCTCATGATTAACCCGGGCATCGGTCAGAGTGCTGGACTTGAGTTCGCGAATATCGGCAGCCGGCACTATCGACACTCTCTCTGGAAGGCCCTGCATCTTTTCAAGCTGATCGGTGAGTGTCAAGATCAGGCCGTCGCAGAAGGCCCTGCGGTCGCTGTTCTCCTCCTCTATAGAGCACGGCAAGAGGGCAACCCGCATTTCGAAGGGGGTATTCCCGACCCCAATCATGTTCTTGATGGCGTCCCGGCTAGCAGGAATCACGGTCACGAGAAGCGTGACCAGTACGGCGACGGCAACCGGAATGCCCACCCTGAGGAGCGACCCGGCAAGGGAGTCCCGAAACGACCTCTGGCGGCCATACCGTGAAGGCCTGCCAAGGCCGGATTCCTCCCGCCATCGTCCAAGGTCGGTCTCGAGTTCAGCCACCGACTGATACCGCGATGTAGCATCCTTCTCCATGCACCTGGTAATGATTTCCTCGAACCCGTGCGGGATATGCGAAGTCACCTCGGAGATGGGCTTGGGATTTTCATTGAGTATCGAGTAGATGACCGCCTGGTCGTACTCGCCCTTGAAGGGAGGCTGGCCGGTAACCAATTCATAAAGAACCACTCCCAGCGACCAGATGTCGGTCCTGGTATCGACATCCTCGCCCCGGGCCTGTTCCGGAGACATATAGGAAACCGTGCCCATGGCGGTACCCGCCTTGGTGATCCTGGTCTGCCCGGCGAGCTTGGCGAGGCCGAAGTCCATCACCTTGACCCTTCCCCTATTTGTGACAATGATATTGCTGGGTTTGATGTCGCGGTGGACTATCCCCTTGTCATGGGCTTCCTGAAGCCCCTGGGCCACCTGAATTCCCAGATCAGCCGCCTCACCGGCGTCTACAGGGCCTTCGCGGATGAGTTTCTGAAGCGTGTCTCCGTCGTAGCAGCCCATGGAGATGTACATCTGGCCGTCCCGGGTTTCCTCTATCTCGTGGATCGAGCAGATATTGGGATGTTCCAGGGAGGATGCGGCCTGGGCCTCGTGTATGAAGCGCTCCTTGGCCTCGGCATCGCGCGTGTACTCAGGGGGCAGGAACTTGAGGGCCACGTTACGCCTGAGCTTGGTGTCCTCCGCCTTATAGACGATACCCATTCCACCTCTTCCGAGCTCCTCGGCTATACGGTAGCGGCCGAGAAAGCTGCTCCCCTTGGTCAGCTTGTGACCGGGGTGGAAGCGGTGGGTAGAACCATCAGGAGCCATGCTTTTGGGCGTAATAGTGACGCCGCACAGCCTGCAGAAGCGGCTGTCATCCGAAATTGGCGTTTTGCATCCTGGGCATTCCATGGCACTCTGACTGTCTACTCCTCTGATTCTATCACAATCCTTTGATGCATATACAGCAAATTGTTGAGCCCGCTCCATTTGAACTACACCTCAAGATGTGGTAAAGTTAAATAGGAAGGAAACAGATCAAAGCCAGTAAACATCGGCATTCCAGGGGTTTTGCGGCGCGGCAGCTCCTCATGCCGCAGGCGCAACTACAAGCAAGAGGGAAGAAATGCGGGATATTATAAACAGGTTGATGGAATCGACACGAGCCCATATCTGGATCAGCGGCCCCGGGCGAATCAGACTCACGTGCATCCTGACCGTCTGCATCATTATCATGGCTCTCCCGGCAACGGTGACGGGCCCTATTGCGGCCCCTGTTCACACCACCTACCTCTGGCATATGCACCAGCCGATTTACTGGCCTGACCAGAGCACCTGGTCTCCGTCGCGCTACGAGATGGCTTATGAGACCATCACGCTCGGGCACAGTGAGAATGATGTCTTTGAGATCTTCAACAAGGATGACCGTGTCCATGACTACCAGGATTATCCAAGGACCGCGGTCAGCATGATCCTGGATCTTCCGGATGCGGGCGCCCAGATAAGCTTCGCCTCCGCTCTTATCGAGAATGTCAAGAGCCTCGGGGATAATGGCTGGAACGGGGGACGTTACGCATCCAACTGGTACAGTGATTACCGGACCGCGAGATCGTGGACCACCTCGGGCGGGCGCTCCCGGCTGGACCAGTGCCTGGTTGCCGCGCATCACCCGGTCGGACCCCTGATGGATGAAAATGCTCTCCGCAGGGATATCCAGGTTGCCAGGGCGGCGTATGAGGTCGCCTGGGGAGATACCAACTTCTCGAAGGGCTACTTCCCCGCCGAGACCTGTTTCTCCGAGCGCATGATCCCGGTTCTTGCCGAGATGGGCCTTGAGTGGGTGATCGTCGCGGATGTCCACATCTCCCGGGCATGCGAGGATTATCCATATGTAGCTCATGAGGATAACTGCGATCCGCCCAACAGGGCCGACCAGGTCAACCCGGCGCAGGGTTACTACGAGACCACCTCCATAAGCCGGGGGGTCACGGTCAAGACCCCACCGCCCTACGGCTACAGGCCTCACTACGCCCGGTATGTGGACCCGGCCACGGGCGAGGCGCACTCCATTATAGTGGTGCCGGCGGCCAATGCGATGAGCTGGAACGAGGGCTATGGCACCTACGGCACCGGCGAGATAGACGCCATCGCTTCCTACAATGACCCGACATATCCCATGCTGATCCTCCTGGCCCACGATGGCGACAATGCCTGGTCGGGCGGTTACTCTTACTACAATGAGAATGTAACCGGCTTCTCCCACCAGGCGGCAGCACAGGGTTATGAGCCGACCACGGTCGCCGAGTACCTGGCGGACCACCCGGTGGATCCCGCCGACATCACTCATGTCGAGGATGGCGGATGGGTAAATGCGGACGGCGACTTCGGATCCCCCCAGTTCATCAACTGGAACTGGCCGCTCGTAAATGAGTATGGCGATTTCGATATCCCCGGAGGATGGGCCGAGGATGAGCGGAACTGGGCCGTCTTGACGGCAGCGCAGAACCGCGTGGAAACCGCCGAGGCCGTAAGCGGGGCCGAACCCGACCCAATGAGGATCTTCGATCCCACCACCGGCGCCGGCCCCGTGGAGAAGGCCTGGCACCACCTGCTCTCAGGCTATGAGAGCGGCTACATGTATTATGGCACTTCGCTGGACATGGAGATAAAGCCGACCCTGGCCGTGAATGCGGCAATCCTGTATGCGGATCCGGTCATTGCCGGCGGTGGTGACAACGTTGCCCTAACCATCTGGCTTCCCCAGCGGCTCCCGTGGAACCCGGGAGGCAAGGGCGGCGGCGCCCTGTGGGGCTATCCGGGCGGAGCAGGCGCGGACATGCCCAGTGATTTCTATGTATGGACCTTCGCTTACGATGTATCCGGCCTTGCGCGCGTGGAACTCAAGTACCGCATCGATGCCGACGGCGTCAACTCAACATCCAGTGATCATAATGAGACCTACGCCGGCGGGGCGGACGTGGGCACATGGCAGACTCTCTCCATGAACTACCGGGATTTTCCCAAAGGCAACTTCTTCAATGATCCCGGCATCGATTTCTCGGTGCTGCCAGACTATATCGCCGACGAATACTATGTCCAGGTATCGGGAATCTCCGAGCTGCTGCTCGACTACTATGTTGAAGCCGAGGACTCGCTCGGAAATATCAAGCGGAGTCCTGTCCAGCATGTATGGGTTGGCCCATCCTCAGGCAGCCCATCCCACGTGATGGACGGCTCGCTCGATAGCACGGCCACACTTGTGGCGTCAAGCGGTGGTTTTAACCTCTATGCCGACTGGGACGGTGAGTATCTCTACCTGGCCGCGGAGGGTGTTGGCCAGACCTCGAATGAGGATCACTTCATATTGGTGGGAGAGGACCTCGCCACACCCGTGGCCTCGCCCTGGGCCAAGGCCGGTACGGTCGCCGGCAGGGTGCTTTATATGGGCAATGAGGACACCAATAACTGGTGCGGCTGGTTCGACGGCCTGGAGACCGTGATTACCGCCGATACCGACTGCGCCTCGGGCGCCTATCTTGAGGGTATTGTCAAGCTGGAAACCTACCTGGGAAGCCCTCTTCCCGCTCAGGTCTATGTAGCTGTGGCGGGTTATGCCTCCCCCGACGCAGGCGCGCTACAGGACCAGGCGCCCGCGGGCGATGGAAACGGCAATGTCGAAGAGGATGAGTACGTACTCTTCCCGCTCACAACCAGTGGAATCACCGATGAGACGGCGAACCGGCTGCTCACTGTAGGCCCCAACCCCTTCAGGGAAACCACTGCGATCCACTTCGCCCTTCCGACCGGCGGCGGAGCTTCCCTTGTGATTCATGACATCCGGGGCAGGACCGTCGCGTCGCTCACCCCCGCGATGAGGGGAAGAAGCTCGGGAACCGTCAAGTGGGACGGAAGAGACCGGACAGGTGCCGGGGTTTCTCCCGGGATCTACTTTATCAGAGTGTCCTCGGGTCCACATACCGAGGTCAGGCGCGTGGTGCTGATCAAGTAGGCTCACCATCGAGCCGGCTGCTTGACATCGCCCAGGTGAACTACACCTGGAACGAGGCCTGGACCCTCTTCACCCGGGACCAGCACGATGAGGCCCTCCCCTATATGGAACACACGGCGAGGCTAGCACCCGAGAACGCCGAGGTGCTCTATGATCTTGCCATTATCCGGCTCGCCGCCGGCAAGCGGGCGGCCGCCCTGGAAGCCCTGGCCGGGGCCGTGGCCTTGAGCCCTAAACTCAAGTACCAGGCTTTCGGAGATGATGATCTCGAGAACCTGCGCGGCGACCTGGAGTTTGACAGGCTCATCCAATAGAGCCCCCTTGAAGAACCTCCCGGCAAACGAGTAATGGACAAGCCTTATTCCATATGCTATAATGGATGAGGTGTGGGATTCTAGGGGTCGCTCCCTGGGACCCGCATTACCCTTATAGTGGACTAGTTGGCCAGAGGAGGAAAAAGGCATGAACCTGCTTCGACACCGCTCGCTTTCACTTTCGTTTGCCGGCTCCTTACTTGTGCTTATTCCCCTGTTCCTCGCCATTTTGTGGCCCGGGGCTCCCGTAAAGATGGAGCGCGCCTCATCTGCCGTGGAGGACCTCCTGAACTCTCAGGACCCCTTCGACAGTATCGTGCGCGAGGTCACCCTGCGCGGGCTTGCCGTGCAGGCTCCGCATCCGGACCACCAAAGCTGCGGCGGAATAGATGTTTGCCTGCATCCGGATACCGATCCCGAGGACGCCGAGAGGATACTCCGCGAGCTTCCCACCTATTTGGGCACCACTGGACTCCTGGGTTATAACCGGCAGGCCCGGTGGAGCTACACAGCAACCGACGGAGCGACGGGTAGCCTCGGCGATCCCATTACCATCACCTGGGGTTTCGTACCGGATGGCACCTGGGCCGATGGCGGTTCATGCGATCTCCATGCGGTATTCACCGCAGCCTGGGGTAACACCAACTGGATGAACAAGATCCGGAATTCCTTCGACCGCTGGAACGCAGTTATCGGCATAACCTACATCGAGGTCTCGGACGACGGGGCTAATATGCCCAACAACACCGGGTCGCTGGGCTCTCGTGGGGACGTCAGGATCGGTGGCCGGTCAATAGACGGTCCCAGCAATGTGCTTGGCTACAACTACTATCCCAATGGCGGCGACATGGTTCTGGATACCGACGACGTCGCCTTCTACAGTAACCCCATCTATAACTATGCCAATCTCAAGAACGTGGTGTGCCACGAGCACGGCCACGGGATAGGCCTGGGCCACGTCATCCCGACCGATTGCACCAAGCTGATGGAAGCCTACGCTTGCGGCGGCGCTAGCTTTGTCGGGCCTCAGGACGACGACATCCGCGGAGGGATGAGGAATTACGGCGATCCCTATGAGAACAATGACACCAATTCCGATCCGTCCATCCTGGGTGCCGTCGTCGACACCATGGTGGTGGAAAACCTCTCCATCGACAGGGGCACTTCCGATATCGACTGGTACCTGGTTACCCTGACCGCAACCAATATCACCATAGAGACCGATCCCGTGGGTTCGACCTATATGCTCGGCAATGAGGGCGGATCGTCGAGCTCTGTCTCCACCGACTCCATATCCGACATCGATATCGAGCTGTACGACGCCGCGGGCACCACTCTCCTGGCAAGCGCAACGTCCGCCGGAATAGGTGAGACCGAGATCTTAAACTACATTGTCCCTGCGGTTGGAGACTACCAGATCAAGATCTACCGGAAAGAGGGTACGGGCTTAGACGTTCAGAGATATACAATGATGGCTTACTACGGTGACGGCGCAGGTGCCCCATATGCCGATGGGAGCGCCCCGGCCGGTCTCGAGCTGTCCGCGGCGCCGAATCCGTTCGGCGTCCAGACCACTGCCAGGTTCATGGCGCATACTGCGGGACCTTACAGTATTGAGGTCTATGATGTTTCCGGCAGGCTCGCCCACAGGATTGACGGCTATGTTTCGGGTCCGGGTTGGGTTGAAGCTGTATGGAACGGCCGTAACCACCAGGGATCCAGGCTGGCGAGCGGCGTATACTTCATGCGCGCGAGCTCAGGCCGGCAGGTCGAGACCAAGCGGGTGCTCATGGTCAACTAGCTGGGGCAGAGGATCCTGCCAGGATAGCTTGAATGATGATACTTCCGGCCTGCTCTGCAGTATCACGGGGCGGGCCGGAAGACGTTTGAGAGCCTGAGCCGTCTGTCTGGTACGTCCCATCTGCAAAAGTCTCGAATGCCCCCTAGCGGCGACGCTTCCTCTTCTTGCTTTCGAGATAGGCATCGAGCTCTTCAGGCGTCCTTATCATCACATCGTAGAAGTCCCCGAAAAACTCACAGTCGGGCGGGTTGTGCCGGCGGCAGGTGTTCGGCCGGTCTGCATAGATCGTGCACATATCGTCATCGGAAAGATACATGCAGCGCCCTTCGACGTGCTGGTACCACCTGTTGCTGCGGATATAGACACTGACAGTGTCGAAGCGCAGTTGCCACTTAAGATCATTTACCTCTGTCCGGTTCTCGGGCTTGCATATCCTGACCGACAGGTTCTTGCAACACAGCGCGGGACACGCGCTGCAGTCCTTATTGGCAACCGCTCGCTTCCTCACGGATGGTCCTCCCTTGCAGGCTGTTCACGATGGCTCGCTCTTATGGTATCAAGCACTGCCAGACATATGGTTACTAGCGCCAGGACACGCTTGTCAATACTCCCGGGAGAAGCGCAGCATCTTTCTCATGCGCGGCGTGCTCTCCCGACGCCATACTCCCGCGCAGGCTTATCTCACTTGCGAATCTCCACCAGCATATAGGGATT
>JAUVJV010000175.1 GCA_030592245.1 Candidatus Eiseniibacteriota bacterium | reverse complement strand
GTTTCCACCAGAGTGGACATAGTTTTTGACGGCGCCGGAATGGCCGCGGCAATAGCGGATGCCGATGGAGAGGGAGGCTGGCTCACGCCGGCGGCGGGCTACGCGGTCGCTGGGGATTTCATCGAGGTCCAGGTTCCGTTCGCCTCGCTCGGCGTGGAGACGGGATCCACGCTCAAGCTGGCCGCGGTTGCTTACTGCGGCGGTGCGGAGGCGGATGTGGTGCCCGAGAGGCGCTTCCTTGCCTTCAAGGTACCCCCGCTCGGCGAGGTTACCGCGATCGCATCCTTCGATGACCCAATCGGAGACGATCACGGTCCGGGTTACTACACCTATCCGACCGATGGGGTTTTCACCCCGAGCGCATTCGATGTGACCTCGCTCGAGATCATCCGGGATGCCGAGGATGTTCTGATCTTCAAGATCGGACTCGGCGCCAAGCCCACTTCGCCCTGGGGCGGCATAACCGGTTACTCGCTGCAGGCTATCGATATCTACATCGACACCGACGGCAAGCCCGGATCGGGCTCGACCGAGTTCTTCTCTGCCCGAAAGGCCCGGACTGTGCCGGAGCACGCCTGGGAGTACTACCTGCGGGCTTCCATGGACTTAGTCGCCATGTATGATACCGGCTGGAACGCCTTCGATAAGGTGAAGGTCGAGTCATACGGTGACGAGGCCAGCTCGGCCATCTATATCAGGGTCCCTGCCTCGGCGATCGAGGGTGGAAAAACCTGGAACGTGATAGTGGCTATGCTGGGTCATGATGGTTATGGTGAGGGAGGGATCCGGGCCGTGACCGGCGCCGCCGAGCAGTGGACATTCGGCGGATGTGATAAGGAAGGTTTGTGCCCGGCCATCATGGACCTGGTTGTCGGCGAGGGTATCTCGCAGGAAGACATGCTCTCCGCCTACCGGGAAACCGGGGACCTGGTTGAGATCAGGGGATTGAAAGTAACGCTTCCCTGAGGCTTACGGGGATCGGGCAAAGGCTCAGGAAATCAGAGGTTATAGGAGATGCTTGACGCCTCCTGGCGTGACATATTAGCCATATTAGCAGCCATTGCCGGTGCGACCATCCTGGCGATTGTTCTCTACCGCCGGACCTCGCCTACCCTTCCGGGACGCCTGCGGCTTCTTCTTGGTGTCTTGAGATGGTTTGCCGCGGCGCTCTTGATTCTTCTTGTTACCAATCCCTCGGTGCGCTTGATCAGGGAGAGGTACACCAGGCCGGTGGTGGCCGTCATGCTGGATAACTCCCGGAGCATGGCACTCCCGGATGCCGCTGCCAAGTTCTCTCTTGCAAGGGCCGCGCTCTCTGAAAGGCTGGCGGCCTCCCTCGCCGAGAGGGCCGACATCAGGTTCTTCACCTTCTCGGACCGGGCGGTGGAAATCGGGCCGGACGACCTTGAGGGCCTTCGAGCAGAAGGCTCCCGCACCGATCTGGCCGGCGGGATGAAGTCGGCAACCGAGGTGATGGGAGGGAAGCCGTCTGCATTCGTGGTCTTGAGCGATGGGGCTTTCAACTTCGGGGAGGACGTGCTTCATTTCTCGGCTTCGCAGAGGACACCCGTTCACACTGTCTCCCTGGCGGCTGAAGACGCCACTCCGGACATATCCTTAGACCGCCTCGAGGTAAATGAATCGGCCTATGCGAATAGCGATGTCACGGTCGGCATCGTGATGAGCGGAAGCCACAGCGAGGCCTTCGAGGCCGAACTCGCCATCCGGGATTCAACAGGAATTGTTGCAACGGTGCCTGTGGTCCTGCCGGGCACGGGCGCAAAGACACGGGTCTCGATGGACATTGCCGCCGGCGGGATCGGTGTTCATGAGTTCTCAGTCATCCTCTCGCCGATGGAAGATGAGCTGGTGACCGAGAACAACACGGCCCCGTTCTCAGTCAAGGTGATCAAGGGCAGGATAAGAGTGGGGCTCATAGCATCCGGTCCCTCGTGGGATTTTGCCTTCTCCCGGAGGTACCTGAGGGCGGACCCCAATATCGAGGTCGCGACGCTGTTTACCGGAGAGGAATCCGGAGGGCTCAAGCTCGAAGGCAGATCCGGCTGGGCCGGGATTATCTCCGACCTTGATGTGGCGGTGGTTCTTGGAGACGCGGCCTCAGGCGCCGTGGGGCAGGGTCTCAGGGATTTCGCCTGGAACGGAGGGGGCGTTCTTCTCATCGGTGGTGGCGGAGGAGCCGCGCCCGGACAGGAGATGAGTCCCTTCACCGTAGCGGCCGAGCCAAGGCGCGGGGAACATCTTTTCGCTCCGGCCTTGACCGGGGCCGGAATCGGCCATGAGATCATGAGACTCGAAGGGGCCGATGCCGTTTTCTCCTGGCCTGACCTTCCCCCGGTACCGGTGGACAACGGGGTGGGCGCGGCACGCAAGGAGGCTACGGTGCTGATCTCGGCGGTAAAGGACGGTGCTAAGATCCCTATGTTTGCGGTGATGAAGCTCGGGCGGGGCAGGATTGCCGCGTTTTCGGCCTCCGACCTCTGGAGGTGGGACTTCATCCCCAAAGGCTTCGGGGCCGTGGCTTCGCCTTTCTCGCGGCTACTGGTTAATTCGGTTGGGTGGCTCACGGAACGGGAGGAGGCAAAGCGCCTCGCCGTATCGAGCTTGAGGAGCATCTATGCGCAGGGTGAGCCGGTCGGTCTCTCGGCTCAGGTCACCGATGAGAATCTCAAGCCCCTCGAGCAAGCCATCCTCGAAGGTGAAGTCACCGACCGCGCCTCAGGAGAGGTGGTCAGAGAATTCACGATGGTGGACCGCGGGGGCGGCAGCCATTTCGCCAGCCTTGACTTTCTTCCGCCGGCCGGCTATGAAGCGCGCCTATGGGCTTCCGTGGACGGGGAGATCTACGCTGAGGAGCGCGTGGAGTTCACCGTGGGTGAACGGGGCCTGGAGGACAGCGGCTTTGACGGAGACAATCTCCTGCTTAAGCAGCTGGCCAGGACAACCGGCGGCGCCTCATACGCCATCGGCGAGGTCGACCGGCTTGCCTCCGACCTCAACCCCGGCATGGTTGTTACCAAGTCATTCAAGGAGTTGAGGTTAAGACTTACCCTGCCCACCTTTGTTGTTCTTGTCATGCTTCTGGGCCTCGAGTGGTTCATCCGCAAGCGCAATATGCTTATCTAGGGGACAGGTAAATTGGGGACAGACACCTATTTTCGGTTTCCGGAAATAGGTGTCTGTCCCCAATTTACCTGTCTGTCCCCCTTTTTGATAAAGCGCCAGGGATACGTTTTTCCTTGACACGTTATTTGGAAGTGGTCTAAATTCGGTAACCGAGGCGATATACGGAAGCGGGAGGATGTGTGACCAAAGCCGATATAGTCGAGGAGATTGCTTCCAAGACAGGTTAGACCAGGAAGGAGACGGCGGAAGTCGTCGCCCACTTCATAGCTGCGGTTAAGGGAGCCCTCAGAGAGGGTAATCACATTGAAATCAGGGGATTCGGTACGTTCAAGGTAGCAGTTCGCAAGCCGCGTGCCGCCCGAAACCCGCGGACGGGAGAGATAGTACCGCTTCCCGAACGCAAGGTTCCTGTCTTCAAGGTATCTAGGGAGCTCAAGGATAGAGTAGCGGGGCTGTAGGACTTCAGCGGGGAAGTCTTGCATCACTCTTTCCGGCCCCATGAGGCCTCCGCGATCATGGGCACGGCTGGCAAGCAAGGAGGTCGCCATGCCAAGCAAGGCAGTATTAGGCAAGCGATTAAGGGCAGAGCGCATCAGGCAATCGAGTACGCTCAAGCAGGTTGAAGGGAAGTCGGGCGTTTCGGCAACTCACATTTCCCAGATCGAGAGAGGCATCACCTGGCCTACGGTGAATGCTCTTAACAAGATATCCAGAGCCCTGGAGCGGAACATGAGCTTCTTTCTGGAGGAAATCGAGCTTCCTGAGATCTCCATAGTCTGCGGGGACCGTGACCCGATCATCCTGTGTGAGAAGCCGCGGGTGGTCATGAGGCCCCTGACCAACGGGATCCCGGGGGGGAAACTCCATTTCTACCTGCTGGAGGCGGAGTCGTCGAACGGCTCAGACGGCTATATCACGGACCATGTTCACGAGGGTGATGAGTGTGGGTGCGTGCTGAGCGGCAATCTTGAGGTCAAAATCGGCGACGAGATTTTCAATCTGAAGCAGGGTGACTCGATTCATTTCAGCGCCACCAAGCAGCATGGAATCCGGAACATCGGTGACGGCACGAGCCGGTCTATCTGGACCTCCATGAGCCTGGGGTTCTGAGCACCAATAAAATAGCGGGTCTCCGCAGATTTGTGTTGACAGGTCGGGGCGGTAATGTTACCGTAAGCCCCGAATTTACTGGATTGGCGGGAACAAGCCGGGGCCGCAAAGGCGCGTAAGCCCCGAATTTACTGGGAAAGCGAGGTGATTAGATGAACAAGGCAGAACTTATCGAGTACGTTGCCAAGCGCACCAAGTCAACGAAGCGTGGTGCCGAGCTGGCAGTGAACGCCACACTCGAGGGCATTAAGAAGAATGTCAAGAAGAGCGGCGTTCAGCTTGTTGGTTTTGGCAGCTTCACCGTCGTCTCGCGCAAGGGACGGATGGGTCGGAACCCGCAGACGGGTGAGCCCATCAAGATCAAGCCGAGCAGGTCAGTGAAGTTCCGTCCGGGAAAAGACTTCAAGTCTATGGTTTAGCAGTAAGTATTTAGATGAACAGCAGGATACGGCGCTCTGCCGTATTCTGCTGTTTCAATTTCGGGGTGACTTATGGTTTACACGAAGACCATATAAGTTGTGACCCACAAGAACAGGGAGATCATCGACATAACCTCCGGCGTTGAATACGTGGTAGGCAGGTCGGGCATAAGTGACGGCCTGGCGCTTGTCTTCACCATGCATACCACGACCGGGCTTTATCTCAACGAACGTGAGAGTGGTCTGGTTGAGGATGTCGAGACGGTGCTCTCGAGCCTGGTTCCGGCCAAGGCCTCCTACATGCACGATCGCGTGGACTCGAACGCGGCGAGCCATATCCAGTCGGTGCTGCTCTCGTCGTCGCTGACGCTTCCGGTCGCCCGGGCATCGCTGGAGCTGGGAACCTGGCAGTCGGTGCTCTTCGCAGAGCGCGACGGTCCCAGGCGGAGATCGGTGGTCGTCAAGATCTTGGGGGAATAGGCTTGACCGAGAAGGAAGCCAGGCTCAATGAGCTCTATGACTCCCTGAAAGACTGTCGGCGGTGCGGTCTATCCGAGGGACGCACCAATGTGGTGTTCGGTTCCGGGTCCGCAGACGCTGACGTGGTCTTTGTGGGAGAGGCTCCGGGCCGCAACGAAGACCTGCAGGCCGAACCCTTCGTTGGCGCGGCAGGGAAATTCCTGGACGAGCTCCTCAGGGACATACTGGGACTCACCAGGGACGATGTCTTCATCGCCAATGTGATAAAGTGCAGGCCTCCGGAAAACCGTGACCCGAGCAAGCTGGAGATTGAGACCTGCAAGCCCTTCCTGCTGGAGCAGCTGGAGATAATATCGCCGGTCACCATCTGCACGCTGGGCAATTTCGCCACAAGGAGCTTAAGCGGCAAGCGCGAGGGGATCACCAAGCTCAGGCGAAAGCCGGTGCAGGTCGGCCGGTCCTTTGTCTTCCCCATGTACCATCCGGCGGCGGCGCTCCACCGGGGCGACCTCTATGATGAGGTCCGCGGCGACTTCAAAGCGCTAAAGGAGTTCCTGGATCAGC
>JAUVJV010000449.1 GCA_030592245.1 Candidatus Eiseniibacteriota bacterium | reverse complement strand
CGGTATACAGGAGATTCCTGTAAAGCATTATGTAGTGCTGTGTCAGAACCGGCATCACCACGCACGGGAACTCGCTCCCCTGGCTCTTATGAACCGTTATGGCATAGGCCAGGGTGATCTCATCCAGCTCGGCACGATCATAGTCGATCTCGAAATCGAACCTGATGGTAAGCGTACCCTCTTCGGTATCGCAGTCCACTACCTGGCCAATATCACCGTTGAAAACCATCTTCTCATAGTTGTTCCTGAGCTGCATTACCTTGTCCCCGATCTTGAACCTGATCTCATCAATCTTCTTCCCGTGGGGATTGATGGCGTTCTGGAGCATCAGGTTGAGGTTGGTAGCCCCCGCATCGCCCTTGTACATCGGTGATAAGACCTGTATCTCGCTCACCTTGTCCAGCCCGAAGCGCTCGGGCAGCCTCCTGGAACAAAGGTCAACGATCTCGCCGGCTACCTGGCCTGGACTTTCCTTTTCAATGAGGTAGAAGTCTCCCTCGCCCTTGCTGAATTCCGGGTACTCACCGGCGTTTATCCGGTGGGCGTTTTCCACGATATCTCCCCCCTCGTCCTGCCTGAAGATCCGGGTGAGCCGCGCCACCGGAACGGCGCCTGAGGCAATCACGTCTCTTAAGAAGCTCCCGGGACCGACCGGGGGAAGCTGGTCGACATCCCCCACGAAGATGATCGATGTGCCCGGCTTAAGGGCCTTCAGCAGCGCCGAGGCCAGCAGGATATCGAGCATGGATGTCTCGTCAATTATCACGACATCGGCCTCCAGAGGGGTCTCCGAGTTTCTCCTGAAGAACCCGTCCTGGGGATTGAATTCGAGCATGCGGTGGATGGTCTTCGCGGGCTGCCCCGCGAGTTCACTCATGCGCTTGGCGGCCCTGCCCGTGGGGGCCGCGAGGCTCAGCTCCAGGCTCTTGGAGGCAAAGACCCTCACGAAAGCTCTCACAATCGTGGTCTTTCCCGTACCCGGACCACCCGTCACAACGAGCGCGCGTGAGCGCAACCCCTCCTTTATCGCCAAGATCTGCGACGGGTCGAACTCCATGGAGTATTCCGTCTGAACCTGGGAGAGCACCTTATCGACGTTCCCCGTCACCGTCGGAGAATCATCCTCGAGCAAACTGCGGAAGGACTCGGCGATCGATCTCTCCGCGGCATAGAGAAGCGGAAGATAGACTTTGCCCCCATCGCAGACAAGCACCTCTTCCTTCACCAGGTGCTCGAGCGCGCTTTCAAAACATGCCTCTTCCACACCCAGAAGTGAAACGCAACGATCGCGGAGGAACTCCTCCGGCAGGTAGACATGCCCTTCGTCAGAAGCCCTAGAGAGCGCGAATGCTATGCCCGCTCTCACCCTGACGGGCGCGTCCGGTTCGATCCCGAGGTGAGTGGCGATCCGATCCGCTGTGGCGAAACCGATGCCCCAGACCTCCGATGCCAGCCTGTAGGGATTCTCCCGGACGATCTCAATGGCCTCTGTCCCGTACTGCTTGTATATCTTGAGCGCGTTTCCGGTGCGGACCCCGTGCGACTCGAAGAAGACCATCAGCTCGCTGAGATCGCTGTGTTCCTTCCAGGCTCTCTTTATGGCCGCCACCCGCTTGTGTCCCAGGCCTTCGACCTTGCGGAGACGGTTCGGGTGCTTGTCGATTGTCTCCAGGGTCTTATCACCGAAGCACTTGACGATCCGCTCGGCGATAGCCTTGCCGACCCCGGGAATGAACCCCGAAGCCAAATACCGTATGAGGCCCTCCTCCGTCTGTGGAGGCACCACTTCGTAGCTCGTCACATTGAACTGCTTGCCGTACTTGGGATGGACCACCCAGTCCCCGGTCAGCCTGACCTCGTCACCGGCAGCGAGCCTGGCGAAATGACCGACACAGGTAACCGACCGCTCCTCGCTCTTCAGGCCGAAAACCGTGTACCCGTCATCAGACCGGAAGGTGATGCGAGTCACCTCGCCTTCAAGCCCCCGGGGCTTGGTCTCATCCAGGTCGTCATACAGGGTATCGTTCATGGTCCACCAGAGATGCGTGGGAGGGTTTCATCGAACCTGCTGTCACAGGCAGGTACCATCATTTCAGTATCCGAGGGTACCACCGGAGCCGTAGAGTGTCAAGGTGCGTGACCAACCAGGAAATTCACGGGAATGGGGTCAGGTACCGGATTGTGAATTCACAATCCGGTACCTGACCCCACTTTTGTGAATTATGACCAGACACCCGGGATCTCGGTGCCGCAAGCAGGACACTTGCCGTCCTTGAGGCCAAAAGAAACGACCCTGTAACCCACGCGCTTGATCACCAGCTCACCGCAGGCGGGGCAATAGGTGGATTCCCCCGGGTGGCCGGACGGCACATTGCCGACATACGGGAAATTCAGTCCGGTTGCCAGAGCGATTTCTCGCGCCCTCTCGACTGTGACGACCGGTGTCGATGGCAGGTTCTTGAGCTTATAGGTGGGATAGAAGCGGGTGAAGTGTATTGGAACATCGCTCCCCAGGTTTTCCTTTACCCACTTACAGAGATTCTCGACATCTGAGTCCGAATCATTGAGGGTGGGGATCATCAGATTCACTATCTCCAGCCAGGTTCCGCTCTCCCTTAT
>JAUVJV010000043.1 GCA_030592245.1 Candidatus Eiseniibacteriota bacterium | reverse complement strand
CAGGCTTATGTACTTCGAATCCTGACCGCCGATCTCGAAGACGGTGTCCACCGTGGGATCTATGGTGACGGCACCCCTGGCCTGGCAGGTGATCTCATTGCGGACGATATCGGCGCCCACGAAGTCACCGGTGAGATAACGGCCGGAGCCTGTGGTACAGACACCGCCGATATCGACCAGGTCGCCGATCTCGTCTCCTACCTCTTCCAGGCCCTGTCGGACGGCCTCGATCGGGCGGCCCGCAGTCATTAAGTACCTGCGGCACAAGACGCGGCGCTCCTCATCGATTACCACCACGTTGGTGCTCAAGGAACCGACGTCAATACCCAGGTAGCCCCGGACCTTGCCCTTGCTGCCATCGGGCTTGTGGACAGCGTTCCGCTTCCGGCGCTCGGCGTACCTGCGGCCCTCCTCGAGCGTGAGCATCTCCATGCCTTCATCGAGGGCGGTATGCTCCTTCATGTGGGCCTTGAGGGCATCGAGTGATACCGGATGCCCGAGCTCGGCGCCCTTGGCCACCGCCGTTAGCCCCGCGCCGATGGCGCCCATGGAGGCGAAATGCTCCGGGATAATCAGATCGCCCTCCCCCAACTCCAGGACCTCGGTGAAGGCCCGGACCATACCCTTGTTGGCCGCCACACCACCCTGGAAGGATATGGGCCTGGCGAACTGCTTGCCCTTTGCGATATTGCTCTTGAAGTTCCTGGCCATTGCGAAACAGAGCCCGGCCACGATGTCATAGTCGGGAGCCGCTTCCTGCTGGAGATGAATCATGTCGGTCTTGGCAAACACGCTGCATCTGCCGGCTATTCTCGGAGGGTTCTCGGACTTCAAGGAAATCTCGCCAAATTCCTCGATGCTGACCTCCAGCCGGCTGGCTTGCTGGTCGAGAAACGAGCCGGTGCCGGCAGCGCAGATGGTGTTCATGGCGAAGTCCTTGATCACGGTCCCGCCAGCCTCCTCATCATAATCAAGCAGGATGAGCTTGGAGTCCTCGCCGCCGATCTCGATCACGCTCTTAACATCGGGATGGAGCTTCTCCATGGCCTTGGCCTGGGAGATGATCTCGTTTACGAAGTAGCCATCGAGGAGTCTCGAGAGCAAGGTTCCGCCCGAGCCCGTTATCCCGAGCGCGGTGAAGCTATCCGCTGGATGGCGCTTGAGGAGGTCATGGAGGACCTCGAGGGCGGTTTCCATGGGAAGTCCTTTGGTCCTGGTGTAGCGGTCCTCAAGGACTTCTCCCTTCTCATCAAGCACCACCGAGTTAAGGCTTACCGAACCGAGGTCGAGACCCAGCACGAGCTTTCCCGCACCTTTGCCGGCTTTGTTGTTTTTTAGCACTGATCGATCTGTAGCATCCGCCATCGGAAAATCCCCCCTGGAATGGATCTATAATCGCTCGCCTGCGTAAACCTTATCGGCATATACACTATAGTCCAGCTCTGGAAACACATTGTCCTTGTTTTCTACATCACTTAGCCATTCCATATCAATAGCACCGCGCCTTATCTCGTCATAGAGCCGCATGAACCTCAACAGATGTTCTTTGGTTCTCTTTACAGCATAAGGAACCGCAGTGCCCGTTTTCATAATAAAGGCCCAATCACTGCTTTGCGCAAGCATAAGTTCCCGGGCCGCCTGCTTGATGGCCCGGTTCACGATCGGACTGCTCCGGTCACCCCGGTTGGCAAGTTCCACCATCTTGTCCGCAGCCCAGTGCAGGTGCCTGTATATCCAGTCATTCGAGCCTTCCAGCCAGACCTCATTGTATCCCTTGTAGCCCCAGCTCGAGAGCGAGGGCGTCGCGATCTGGTTCTTGGGATGCATCGAAAGATATTCCGTTGGTGTTGTCAGCCGGAAAACATTCTGATCGAAGGCCGTTTTCCTTATCAGGAATTCAAGCCACTGGGGTCCCTCGAACCACCAGTGCCCGAAGAGCTCGGCGTCATAGGGCGCAACCACGATAGGTTCCCGGCCCAGGATGCCGTTGAGGTGTTCGATCTGCCGTTCGCGGTTGAACATGAAGTTGCCTGCATGGCTTGCGGCCTTATCGAGCGCCACATCCGGATCGTAGGGCTGCTTGTCATCGCCCGGGCCGGTGATTCTGTAATACTTAATACCCGTGTGAACCCGGTTCACCCCGCCGTGCAAATAGGGCCGCACATAGTCCAGGTCAAGTTCGAAACCGATGTCCCTGTAGAAATCCCGGTACCAGGGATCCCCCGGGTAGCCCTCATTGGCACTCCAGACCTGACGGGATGATTCCATGTCACGTCCAAAGGCAGCAACCCCCGAAGGACAATAGATGGGAGCGAAGATCCCGTACCGCGGTCTCGGACTTGCGTTCAGGACCCCGTGAGTGTCGGTGAAGAAAAACCTGATCCCGGCACGCTTCAAGACCTCGTCGAGCCCCGGCGTATATGCACACTCAGGTAACCAGATGCCTTTCGGCCGCCTGCCGAAGTTGCGTTCATGGTACCTGCACGCGGTCTCGACCTGCGCCCATACCGCGTTCTTGTTTACCGACATGAGCGGCAGGAAGCCGTGGGTGGCGGCACAGGTCGTGATCTCAACATTCCCGGCGTCACCTAGCTTCCGGAAGGCGGAAACCAGGTCCCTCCTGTACTTGTCTACATAGGTTTTCCTGGTGTTCTCGAAGAAGTAGTGATACATGAGCGCGAGCTTGTTAAACCGCGGGTCCCACCGGGTCCGTTCCACCTCCCTGGCCGCAAGCTCGGTCAGCTTCTCCAGCCGCCGGACGCAGCGTTCCTGGAGCATCCAGTCATTGAGCATCGACACCACGGTGGGGCTCAAGGACATGGTTATCTTGTAAGGTACCGACTCGTCTTCCAACTTCTCAAACAGGTTTAACAAAGGTATGTAAGTTTCCGTTATTGCTTGAAATAGCCAGTCCTCTTCAAGGAACTCGGCATACTCGGGATGGCGCACGAAGGGCAGATGGGCATGAAGTACGAGCGACAGGTAGCCCTTTGGTTTGCTCATGGTGAGGATTCTCCTCGGACCGCGCCTATTTGTTCGTTTTCTTATCCACGGTCGGGGTGATGGTGATCCGTTCCACCCCATCGGCGGACTCTGCAACCGCCGGTATGACCTGCTTGCCGTCGGGCAGTTCGAACCTGACGGTGAAGGTCCCATCCGGCCTCAGCTTGATGGGTCTCCCCTGCAGGGTTACGTTGGCATCCGCCTCGGTGGCGCCATAGACGATGAGCTCGGTGCCCAGCCTGAACCAGAACCCACGGGCCTTGGCCTTTCCTGCGGGGCTCGACATGGCGAAACTCCCCGGGGCACCTGAGCTGGTCTCCCCTCCCAGGGCCTTCTCCATCATCTCCTTGAGCTCGAGCGATCCGGCCCCAACACTGAAGCCACCGGAAAGCGCATAGATCTTGTCGAACTCCCAGTCAGGGATCATCCACTCCTCATCTGCGACCTCAGAGGGGACATCCCTCGGAGTGGTGGTCTTGTTAGACCGGGCATTGTGCCACTCATCCCCCAGCGAAGCCCGCGCCTTGAGGAGGCTCTCCCTGGTGATCTCCCAGTAAGAGTGAACCCAGTAAGGATCCCTCACCAGAAGGACGATCCGGTCCTCATCATACGAAGTCGGCAGTTCCTGGGCCTCGACCGTGGTGACCGTGGTGGGCTTGCCGGCAGGAGCCATCTTGGTCTCATACTTGGCCTGCTGCACGACGGCCTGCTGTTCACGCCAGCTTCGGCGTACCAGGGTCCCTTCCCGGATCGGGCCTTTTCGCCTTGCTGCGCCTCGTTTTGCGCCCACCCGGCCGGCAGAGGCCCGCATGGGCTTTGCCTTCGCCTTGCTGCGCTTCCCGGCAGTCCGGCTCCCGGTCTTCGTGGGCTTCGTCGTCCTAGCGGCCTTCGCACTCTTCCCGGCCTTCTTCGCTTTTCGAGGCTTTTCCATCTTCGCTATCGCGCTCGCGAGCTCGGCCTTGTTCATTTTCGAGCGGCCGGGGATGCCGAGACCGGCAGCGATCTCCAGGAGCTCCTGTTTTCTGGCTGAACGCAAATCCTTCTCTTTCATAGCGCCAATCCCCCTGCAAGCAGTACATCAGGCCCGCTTTTGGGTCTGGTCTAAATGAGTTGGTTAGACTATAATACCGCCTGCAAGCCGTTGCAACCTTAAATGTCAGATTACGGGGGCCCGGGGAGGACTCTAAGACGTGACACAATCGAAGAAACCAAGGGTTTTCGTTTGCGGGATCATACAGGGCTCGCATAAGGGCATCGACATCCACGGTCAGGACTACCGGACCCGGATACGCCAGGTGGTGGAGAAGTACTTCCCTGCCGCGGAGGTGTATTGCCCGGTGAGTCTCCATCCGGAATCGCCGGCCTACGGGGACGATAAGGCTTTCGAGGTGTTCGAGGAGTCGGTGGAGGCCGCCAGAGAGAGCGAGCTCCTGATTGCCTATCTGCCCGAGGCCAGCATGGGGAGCGCCATCGAAATGTGGGAGGCCAAGCGCGCAGGGGCCAAGGTGATCTCCATAACGCCGCTCAGGGAGAACTGGGTCGTAAGATACACCTCCGACCTCATCCTGGATTCGATAGATGACCTCGCCTGGCGCTTTGAGGACTCGACCGTGGAGAAGCTGCTTCAGTAGGTCTGGGCTTCCACTCCAATGCGCTGCTTCACCCGGCGCGCGATCTCATTGAGACGCTCCATGGGGACTCCCACCAGAGTCGACATGGCAGGCACGTTCTCAAGGCTATAGACCTGCATGTAGGTGGGCTTAACTTCCTCCACCCTCCCGAGCCAGGCTTCCACGTCCTCATCCCCGGCATTCGAGACCTCTCCGTCAACAAAAACCGACTGGAGCGTGATCTCATCGAGACGCTTAAGGCCCTTGACGATGCCATCGACCGTGATGCCCCAGGCAGGCCCGTTGATGCGCTTCAAGACCTCATCGGTCCCGGCATCGAGCTTCATGATCCGGACGTCAAGTTTACCCAGGGCCCGGACCACCGATTCATCGTCCAGTGCGGTCGAGTTCGAAAGGATGGCAAGCCGGGCGTCGACACCGGTCCTCTTCTTAACATCGATCACGGCGTCCACGACCTGCTCGAAATCCGGGTGAAGCGTGGGCTCGCCATTGCCCGAGAAGGTGATGTACTCTGGCGGCTCCGGCATCGCCTTGATGATCTTCTCGAGTTCCTCTTCCACCCGGGCCACGGGGGGGAGATCCTCAACATAGTCCGAGAGATCGGATTTCAGGTACTTGTTCCAGCCATAATGGCAATAAACACAGTTGAAGGAGCATATCTTGTAGCTCACAGGCGAGAGATTAATCCCCAGCGATCGCCCAAGCCTCCGGGAGTCAACCGGGCCGTAAATCACACCTTTCTGAAGCGTAAGTCTTCGTGTCATTGCCTACCTCTTAAAAGTCATCTGTAGATACGCTGTGGCAGGAGTCTCACCGGCCTACCTCGGTGCCATCCAAGAATATAGCGGCTTCCGCCGCCAAGATACAGCTATATCACCACGCCGGGATCCACCTCTTTGCCGGGACTCAGATCTTCATCCCCTGCGGGCGGCCGCCGCCAGCCGGTCCGGCCCTTGCGTCCGACCCAAATAAAGCGTGGCAGCCTCTCGGGTCTTATCCACCCAGGAGGCTGCCACTTATCAAGCGCCCCGGAATCATGCCGGGGTTGCGATATCCTAACCTAGCTTCCAAACATGGGACGTATCCAGTTATTGACCAGGAACGAGAACCTGCCCATCAGGAGCGAGATTCTTGCCATGATCGTATAGCCGAAGCTGGCTCCGAAGGATATCATCAGGAACCAGATACCCACCCTGGAGACCTTCCCCACGACTCCCTTGTGCTCCACGGAGAAGTAGAAATAGACCAGCACCGAGAACACGCCGATGATCACTACCAGGTTCCAGAGGGCGTCGATCCCGCCGGTCGTGACCGGCATGATGGTATCCCTCGTCTGCGGGATCACCTGGCCGTGGATCTTCTGCATCATCAGCACCCCGACATAGTAGCCAATATAGACCGCCAGGGCTATCCGGGAGAGCCAGGAGATCCTGGGAATGTATCTGAAGTAGAGCATGATCCCCAGCGCCATCGGAATCAGCAGAAGGTAGTTATGGTTGCCGAAGAAGGTCTCGCCCAGCGGCCGAATGAGATTGGGCTGGAGGGTCTGCACGGTCACGATACCGATATAGTACCCCAGGGACATGCCGGCAAAGAGACTCTCCGCAAACCTGAAGAACGGATTGTCCTTATAAAGGAAACTTAAGATACACAGGGTAAGGAGCGCATTGACCCATACCCCGATCGAGAGACCCAAGGGTTGCATCGCTTACCTCCCCTTCTCTTTGCCGGTGGCAAAGTACATGATGTTCCCAAAGATGATAAAGACGATTATGATGACGTGAACGATGGCCTGAACGTCCATGCCGGTGGTCGCCGCCAACTTCATCTCGGCAGGATCTGAATAAACCTTCCGAGCCCAGACGAAATTGCGCCTCAAGAGCTCCTCATACTCCGAGGCCCCCTTGAGCCCGCCCAGGACGGCTATCATCTGACCCGAGCGGAGGAAAGCGTAATACTTTGGAGCCGAGACCGCCGTGCACCCCACGGCCACCGGCACACTGAACTGGGCATTCACGAGGTCCGCCCACCACTCGCCGATGATCCCCGTGGCAAGGCTGATCACGACCTCCACGTCATCGTAGTTTCGAATCTCGTTGATGATGGGCATCGCGCTGATGTCATTGCCGTCCACATCCGCCGGGAAGACATCCCGGATGCTGACCGCCAGAGCTTTCATGGCAGCCTGGCCACCGTCCTTGTATCCAAGGTTGACATAGTCCACACCGTATTCCAGGTCTTCGAACTCACTCGTGATCCTCTCCACCTCGCGGATGGCCATGTTGACACCGCCCAGCGGGAAGACAGCCATGATAAGCACCTTGATCTCCCTGTGGAAACAGTGCCTCAGGATGGCGCTGGACATCGGGTTGAGCTCGGGTTCCGATGACGGCCCGTAATCGTAAGATATGATGACCGCATCTCCCGGGGACAGGCTCTCCAGCTTATCGAACAGGCCTATCACAGGATCGGTAGGCTCGACCGGAAGCCCGATCGGTCTGATTATCGGAATCAGGGCGCCGATGGCCACAACGAGGTAGATGATTCTTCGATCAATGTAGAGCAGCTTCTTTAAGTTCATGGCGCCCCCCTAATCCCGGCTCTTTCCCAGGTATGTTCTTTCAATACCCAGGATAACCCTGATGGACATGGATGCCGCGCCAAGCGCCGCTCCAATGATGATGCCCCTCTGAGCGGCGGCATTCGGCCTGTTCATGATCCACTCGCTCAAGGGGGTCATCCTGCCGCCGGTCAGCATGTCTCCAAACGGGATCCTGCCGAGCATCACGATGATCGCGGCAACCAGCAGGATGGTAGCCTCCACGTTCCTGGCCCTGAAGGCCCGGTATGCCGCCGATGCCACGTAGAAGGCCAGCAGGGAGAACATCGTGGCCTGAAGAGGCGAGACCATGTTATCGAAGAGCATCTGGAAGGTGGGGTGGAAACCGGTGTGCTGCCTGGTTATCACCCCGATCACACCGAAATAGGCCATCACAACAAGGCCGGCCAGAAGCACTATCGCGTACGGCCAGCCCTCCCTCTTCTGCTTTATCTTCGTGAGATTCATGCCCACGAGATTGACCACTCCCAGAGGAAGCGCAAAGGCCGCCACAATCATCAGGGCCCTGTCCAGCCACTGGTTGACGCCTGAGATGGAGGCATGCGGCACGAAGAAGGCGAAGATAGGATACATGCCCACCACGAAGGTAAGCACAAGCGGAATCGTTCTTCTCATCGTTCCCTCCCTCTAGCGGGTCTCGAGCAAACGCACGATAATATCGGTTTTGAAAGCCAGGAAGACAATGCCGGTCGCCATTGTTATCATCAGTATCGCCTTGGCCACGTCCTGCGCCTTGATGCTGCCCAGGAGCACGGGCTCCCTGGAAAGATAGGCGCTCGCAGCATAGAGCTCCTCGCCCAGGAGCGTATAGTCACACGTGGTAACGAAGAAAGGCAGCTGGGTAACATCGGCGGTGCCCGCAATCTGAATGGCACCGGCGGCCTGACCGGTCTCGGCAAGGATCAGCGACTCAGCGAAGAAGGAGCCGATCATGAAGTTGGTGGCCGGCTTCTCACGGACCATCTTAGCTGTCACCGAGGCCGCGTAAGCAAACTGGTCATAAGTAAGATAGGTGACCATCTCCTCCTTGAACTGGTCCGGCTTTCCGGCCTCCATATACGCCTGCTTCACGGTTTCTCTTGCGGCCGAGAACACCAGGGGATCCTTGTTCGGGACCTCGATCGAGGTCCCGTAGATCGCCGTCATCTTGGCCACATACTTGAGAATCGAAAGACTGGCGATCGTCTGGATCTCGCTCAGGCTCATGATGCCCGGGATGTAAAAGATCTTCTTCCCCATCTCGGTGGCCCGTCCGACGGCTTCATCAATCGCGTTAAGGCCCGCGATCTTTCTCACATAGAGTTCCTTGCCACGCCGGGCGATGGTGACATAGATAACCACAAGAGCGAACATCACGAAGGTGGCGACAAGGGTGTTCTTTCGGCCATGCCGGAACCAGTTGCTCTTGGCGGCAGCAGGTCCCGCGGCTTCGGTCATGACGGTCCCATCTCCAGTCATGAAGGCCAGCGCGTAGAAGTATTCCACGCCCAACTCGACGGTCACGTCCCTGTAGATTCCGTCGGCTGTCTCAGCTTCACCCACCACCTCGTACTCACCGGATCTCGAAGTCGACCGCATCACATCGGCCGGCACGTTTCCCTCTGCTTCCCACCGGAGCGTGACGCTTGAACCATCATCGCTCGGGGTGTCGAAAGCCTCGAGTCCCGCCACCGGGAGCGGAGCCGAGTCCTGTGCGTACGCCAGGTGAGGCGCCACCAGAATGACCATGATGGCAAGCATGGAAAGGCAAATTCTCCTCATCCGTACCCCCTTTTTGGACAAATACCTGACCACTGTACCAGTATACCCCGGAAGTGTCAAGCGTTCGAGTTGGGGCTCGAGTGGGCCCGGCCGTGGGTCCTTGAGCTGTGCCGGTTCACGGGAACCCCATGCGCCGCACTTGACTTCGCCCCCACCGGCTTGGTATGTTTACGCTGATCGACTGTCAGAACACACAATAATCCGGAAAGGAGTATGCCGATGCCGCTTAAGACCCCCGAGGAGTATATCGCCAGCATCAAGGCCCGCAAGCCCATGAGCATCTGGTTCAGGGGTAAGAAAATCTCGAGCCCCTTCGATGAGCCGGCGCTCAAGTCCTCGATAGAGACCATAAAGCGGGTCTATGAGCTGGCCCACCATCCCAAGTTCAAGGAATTACTGACCATCAAATCACACCTGACCGGCGAAGTCTGCAATCTCTACACAGCCCCGCTGATGAGCCGGGAGGATGCCATGCAGAAGACGCGGGCGGCCAGGGCGCTGGCCGAGATTCTGGGCTGCTGCAACTTCAGGTGCACAGGCTCAGAAGCCATATCAGGCCTCTACCCCACCACCTATGAGATGGACAAGGCCCTCGGCACCGACTACCACGAGCGGCTGAAGACCTGGGTGAGGAGGGTCCAGACCGATGACCTGGTGGCAACCGCCGCCCTCACCGACCCCAAGGGCGATCGGAAGTTGAAAGCATATCAGCAGAAAGACCCCGACGCATACCTAAGAGTGGTGGAGAGGCGCGATGACGGTATCGTCGTAAGAGGTGCGAAGGTCAACCAGACCGGGATCATACTGGCGCACGAGGTTGTCATAGTCCCGACCACGACGGTACCGGAGGAAGGCAAGGCCTACGCGATATCCTGTGCCATCCCCGCCGACGCACCGGGGATGAAGTACGTGCTGGGAAGATGGCCGATTGACCTGCGGGTTGGCGAAGACGAGATTGAGTCAATCGACGTCGGTAAGGCCT
>JAUVJV010000430.1 GCA_030592245.1 Candidatus Eiseniibacteriota bacterium | reverse complement strand
GTGGCTACCACAATCAGGTTGAACATACCATCAGACTCTAAAGCACCGAGGATACTCTCCTCAGACAGGTAATACTCCGGCTGGGGAAACGCCGCAACCAGAGCCTCCACGGCCGACCGGTCAATTGCCACAACGATGTCTATGTCATGCGTTAACCGGGGCGCCCCTTGCAGGCTCGAGACAAGTGATCCCGATATCATGTAGTCAATCTCAAGATCGCTCAGCACCCGTATGACGTTTCTCAGTAGTTCCTGTTGTGACATTTTTCTAAGCGCTCCCGGTAGATCCTCATAAGCGTCTTCTCGGGAAGATCGGGAAATCTCCGGCGCAGACCGTGAAGAAACAGGTTCCTGGCAAACTCAGAGAGCTCAAAGGCCTTCATCAATCGCTCTTCGGGGGTCATCCGGCGCAGCGCCTCAATGTATATTCTGTGGTTTGGACGTTTCTTTGGGTTCATGTCTCTTCCCATGGATGATACCATACCCCGGCGTTCGTGTTATACAACATTATGCTGCCCTATTCACCTCCGTCCTCCCCGCTGGAATCCGATCCCCTGCGCTGGGAACCTGACACACCCTATCTGCATCGAACAGTGGCCCCTGTACTGGAGACCGGTTCCGGAAGCCGGCAGCAGCCGGATGGCGTCACAGTGTCCGGCCCGTGGCTTGGTTTTGGGACCTCACCACCACAGGGAATGATATTGTAGCCTTCCGGCAAATGTAGTACCCTGTCGATGTGAGTGAATTTACTCTTAAGGAGAAGGGAAGGAAGATCTGGTTATGGAGCATGAACAGAGACAGAAGTCTCTAAATCAGGTGTGGCGAGCGGGTACCTGGGCGGCTGTAGGCACTGTGCTGGCCGCCGGGGCCGTGGTATCAAGCGCCCAACCTGCCGGGGCGAAGGAGAAACCCAATATCCTCGTGATCTGGGGTGATGATATCGGCAGGAGCAATATCAGCGCCTACACATTCGGAATGATGGGCTACAGAACCCCGAACATCGACCGGATCGCGGACGAGGGCATGCTGTTTACCGACTACTACGCCGAGCAGAGTTGTACGGCGGGTCGCTCGTCATTCATCACCGGACAGAGTGTCTTTCGCACAGGTCTCAGCAAGGTCGGACTGCCCGGCGCCAAGGAGGGGCTCAACGAGAAGGACCCGACGATCGCCGAAATGCTGAAACCTCTGGGATATGCCACCGGACAATTCGGCAAGAACCATCTCGGCGACCGGGATGAGCATCTGCCGACAAACCACGGTTTCGACGAGTTCTTCGGCAATCTCTACCACCTTAATGCCGAAGAGGAACCGGAGAACGAGGACTATCCGAAAAACCCCGAATTCCGTAAGAAGTTCGGTCCCCGCGGGGTGATCAAGTCCTATGCCGACGGCAGGATCGAGGATACCGGGCCCCTTACCGTGAAACGCATGGAAACTGTCGATGATGAAACGGTCGCGGCGGCGCTTGACTTCATCGAGCGTCAACACAAGGCCGGCAAGCCGTTCTTTGTCTGGTGGAACGGGACGCGCATGCACTTCCGCACGCATGTGAAAGCCGAGCTTCGCGGGATATCCGGCCAGGACGAGTACAGCGACGGCATGGTCGAACACGACATGCACGTAGGTCAGCTTCTAGACTTGCTGGATGAGCTCGGCATCGCCGACAACACCATTGTGACGTACGGCACAGATAACGGCCCGCATTACAATACCTGGCCTGATGCGGCCGCCACTCCCTTCAGGGGCGAGAAAAACACTAACTGGGAAGGCGGCTGGAGAGTGCCGGCGCTGGTGCGCTGGCCCGGTCATATCGAGGCAGGCTCAATCTGCAACGAGATCGTCAGCGGAATGGACTGGCTACCTACCTTCCTGGCCGCCGCCGGCAATCCGAATGTCAAGACGGAGCTCCTCAAAGGCAAGCGGGCGGGTGACAGGACCTTCAAGGTCCACCTTGACGGCTACAATATCCTCCCCATGCTCACGGGCAAGGTGGATGAGAGTCCCCGTCACGAGATCTTCTACTTTTCCGATGACGGCGACCTGACGGCCCTGCGCTACGATGACTGGAAGATCATCTTCATGGAGCAGCGCGTGGAGGCAACGTTCCAGTGTTGGGCAGAACCCTTCATTCTCTTGCGCGTTCCGCTTGTCTTCAATCTTCGCCGCGATCCCTATGAGCGGGCTCAGAAGACATCCAATACCTATTATGACTGGCTCCTCGACCGCGGCTACCTGCTGGTGCCGGCCCAGGCATATGTGGGGGAATTCCTGGCAACATTCAAGGGATATCCACCTCGTCAGAAAGCGGCAAGCTTCGCCCTGGACAAGGTCATGGAGAAACTGGAGTCACCTAGCGGCGCACGCTGATACAAGTGGTGTGCCGATAGTCAATCAAGTAAAGCGTGGACAGCGTCCCCGGGGCGCTGTCCACGCGGCTTATTGCCTCCCGAGAGTCGCATGGCTCTATAGGGTCTCACGTAAGCTATCTCGACAGACTGCTGGATCAGGCTCTGCTTTTCTTAGAATGCTCACTCCGCACTCGGGGACTGTGAAATCCACCGGGAACCCCAACCTCTCCCGGCTGTATCATAGAGTAGCCCCATTGGGCTCAAATCGAATCACTTTTCTGCGACCCGGGGACACCCTCCAGGTGTCTATAGTAGTGAGGGCGACGGATGGTGTTGACCCTATCGGAGGACAAGAGACTTATCGTGGAAACCACGGAATCC